>CALWJG010000034.1 GCA_944380945.1 uncultured Agathobaculum sp.
AGAACGCGTTTGACATACATAGTTTTTTCACAACCTTTTTGATACAGACAAACGGCTTTCCGTCCGGAAAGCCGTTTGGATTGCGGGGGAAAACAGACGCAGCTCAATAGTAGATCCGGTTGCCGTTCTCGTCGAGCGAGTAGCGGTCGCCGTCCGAATCGTAATAGTCGCCGGAGTCCGGGTCGTACCAGCCGCCCTCCTCGGCGAGCGAGGCGGGGTCGGTGTTCTCGGTCGAGGTCGCCGGACCGGTGGGCGGCTCGTCATAATCCACGCCGCCGAGCGGCTCGCCGGCGGCTTCGCCGTCCTCTGCGGTCCCGCCCGGATACACATCGTCATAGATGTACGCGCGGATATGCTCGGCTGCGGTCTCCATATTGTACTCGATGTAGGTGTTGGAGGGGCCGGAATAGTACCATTCGCCGTCCAGCGGGACGCGCGTGTGCTCGATGGTCGGGGTGCCGTGCTGCACGGCGCCGACGATCAGCGGCGCGATCTCGGTCGGGGAGAGCGAGGTGGTCACATAGGGGATCAGGTCGCGCATCAGGCCGATCAGGCGGCTGGCGCTCATGGTCTGCACCTTTTCAAACATGGCCTCCAGCACGATGGACTGCCGCTCGACGCGGGCCCAGTCGTCGCCCGTGTTGCCCTTGCGGATGCGGCCGTAGCACAGCGCCTGCACGCCGTCCAGCGTCTGCACGCCGGTGCGCTCCACGCTTTGGAAGGTCTGGCCCTGCTCGATGCCGTAATCGCGGATGACGCGGTTGAGCTCGTCGAGCTCCTCCTGCGTCTGCACATTGATCTCCACGCCGTCCAGCGCGTCGACGATCTCGACCAGCTGCTCAAAGTTGACCGCGATATACTCGGTGATATCCGTGCCGAAATTCTGGTTGATCGTGCGGATGGCAAGGCTCGGGCCGCCCGCATAGTAGGCGGAATTGAGCTTTTCCGGCCCGTAGCCCTCCAGATCGATGAGCGAGTCGCGCATCAGGCTGATGAGCTTGATCTTGCCGCGGGTGTTGTCCACCGAGACGATCATCATGCAGTCCGAATGGCTCTGGGTATCGCCCTCGCGGGTGTCCAGGCCGAACAGCGCGATATTGGTGATGTTTTCGTCCGCCTGGATGCCCGCCGCGAGATCCTCCTCGAACATAGACAGAGTGGAATCGTAATTATAGCCGAAGAAGGTGCGGTACACATACAGGCCGGCGCAGAAAACGACGGATAAAGCCACAAGCACGGCCAGAACGCGGACGAGCCTGCGCTGGATGCGTTTGAAAGACATAGGATCAGTCCTGTACGAGCTGCGCGAACGAACGGGAGGTCAGCTGATGCACGCGCAGCGTGTTGGTGTAGTTGACATGGCCGACCGGCATGCCCGCGGTGATCGTGATGACGTCGCCCACGCGCAGGTCGAGCGTCTGGATCGCAGCCTGATCGGACAGGTCGTACAGCTCGGTGCCGGACTTGGGATGATGGCCGACCAGCACCGGGGTGACGCCCCAGGACATGCTCAGGCGGTGGCAGGTCTTTTCGTTCGGGGTGGCCGCGATGATCGGCGCGCCCGGGCGGTAGGTCGATACCGCGCGCGCGGTCGAGCCGCCCTCGGTGAACGCGACGATGCACTTCGCGCCCAGATCGGCCGTGGTCGAGCAGGTCGCGTGCGCGATGGCGAGCGTCTTGGCGTCGCCCGCGACGTCCATGTTCTGGAACTCCAGACGGGTCGCGCGGCGGCGGTCATAGTGGATGGTCTTTTCCGCGTTCTCCGCGATGGTGCTCATGGTGCGGACCGCCTCGACCGGGTATTTGCCCACCGAGGTCTCGCCGGACAGCATGATGGCGCTGGTGCCGTCGTACACCGCGTTGGCGACGTCGGAAACCTCCGCGCGGGTCGGGCGCGGGTTCTTGGCCATGGATTCGAGCATCTGGGTCGCGGTCACCACGCGCTTGCCGCGCGAGATGCAGATCTTGATGATGCTCTTCTGGATCTCGGGCAGCTCCTCAAAGGGGACCTCGACGCCCAGATCGCCGCGGGCGACCATGACGCCGTTTGCCTCGTCCAGGATCTCCTGGATGTTGCGCACGCCCTCCATGTTCTCGATCTTGGCGATGATCTCGACGTCCTCCTGGCCGTTGGCCTTGAGGATGGCCTTGATGTCGCGCACGTCCTGCGCGGTGCGGGTGAAGGAGGCGGCGATGAAGTCGATGCCCTGGCTCAGGCCGAACTCGATGTCCGAGCGGTCGCGCTCGGAGACGAACGGCATGTTCAGGCTGATGCCCGGCACGTTGATCGACTTGCGGTTGGACAGCGGGCCGCCGTTGAGCGCGCGGCAGACGATGTCCGTGCCGTCGCGGATCTCGGTGACCTCGAACGCGACCAGACCGTCGTCGATCAGGATGCGGGTGCCGACCTGCACGTCCGCCGGCAGGCCGTCATAGGTGATGGAGACGATGTGCTCGTCGCCCTCGATGTCGCGGGTGGTCAGGATGAACTCCTGCCCCTCGGTGATCTCGATCTTGCCGTCCTTATAGGTCTTGGTGCGGATCTCCGGGCCCTTGGTGTCCAGCATGAGGCCGACGGGCATGCACAGCTCGCGGCGCGCGGCCTTGACCGCGTCCATGCGGACCTTGTGCTCCTCGTGGGAGCCGTGGCTGAAGTTGAGACGTGCGACGTTCATGCCTGCCTTGATCAGCTCGGGCAGCACCGGGTCAGTCGCGGGACCCAGCGTACAAATGATTTTTGTCTTGCGCATCAAACATATCCCTCTCTGCAAAATATCACAATTGACACTTCGGTGTGGTTTTAGCGACACCATTTTAACATTTTTTTTGACGGCTTGCAATCAGTTGCGAAAAGGTGTGAATTTTTTCATGCTTTTTTACAAAAATGGGCGCGCCTGCGTCTGACATCTTGTGTTTTCTGATGCCGTCCTGTATAATAATGAAAGTATGCCAACGACGGCGTTGGATTATCACAGCGCGCCGGCCGCAGCGGCCGGCGGGCGGGAAAGCAGGACAGGAGGCAGGACAATGGCAAAACCGGTTCTGGTGGTCATGGCGGCGGGCATGGGCTCGCGCTACGGCGGCCTCAAGCAGATCGACCCGGTCGGCCCGGAGGGGCAGATCATTCTGGATTATTCGGTATATGACGCGCACCGCGCGGGCTTTGAGCGGGTGGTGTTCATCATCCGGCCCGAGCTGGAGCAGGCGTTCGAGCAGGCGATCGGCCGCAAGGCGCGCCGCTTCATGCAGGTGGATTACGCGTTCCAGACGCTGGACAACCTGCCCGAGGGCCTGCGCGCCCCCGCGGGCCGCGAAAAGCCGCTGGGCACCGCGCACGCGGTCTGGTGCGCCAAGGCGCTGACCGAAGGGCAGCCGGTGGCGGTCATCAATGCGGATGATTTCTACGGCGCGGACGCCTTCCGCAAGATGTACGATTACCTGTCTCAGGCGCAGGACGACGATAAGTTCCGCTACTGCATGGTGGGCTATCAGGTGGAGAACACCCTGACCGAAAACGGCACGGTCTCCCGCGGCGTGTGCACGGTGGATGCGGACGGCCTGCTGGACAGCATCATCGAGCGCACGGCGATCTCCCGCCAGCCGGACGGCCGCATCGTCTACGCGGCGGACGGCGGCGCGCCCGCGGGCGAGATCCCGGCGGGCACGCCGGTCTCGCTCAACCTGTGGGGGTTCACGCCCTCCTTCCTGTCCACGCTGGACGACGGCCTGCGCCGCTTTTTCGCGGAAAAGCTGCCGGAAAACCCGATGAAGGGCGAGTATTACCTGCCGTTTGCCGTGGATGAGCTCATTCAGGCGGGGCGGGCGACCGCGCAGGTGCTCACCACCACGGCGCGCTGGTTCGGCGTCACCTATCAGGAGGATAAGCCGGTCGTGAGCGCCGCCATCGCGCAGATGACCGCGCAGGGCGAGTACCCCGCCGGACTGTGAGGAGGAGCCATGGATTTTCCAAGTGAATTTGTCGCCCTGCGCGACCGGCTGGCCGCGGCGCAGGACGAGCGCTTCATCTCGCGGCAGAACGCGGAGGTCGCGGGGCGGACCGCGGCGCTGCTCAGCTATTTCGACATGAGCAGCGAGCGCAAGCTGCTCGGCGTGATGGCGCTGGGCGGGGTCGGGCACGCGTATGAATACCGCCTGATGTTCGCCGCGCCCGCGCTGAGCGAGCATGCGCTGGCCGGCTGGTGGGAATATGCCGAGGCCGCGGAGCGCGAGCTCGTGCAGCCCGGCCGCAACCATGATTTTTCTCTGGTTTCGGTCATTCTGGTCACCGACCGGGTGGAAAAGCCGGTGCAGAAGGCGCTCAAAAAGCTGCAGGGCGGGCGCGATTTCAGCAGCAGCGGGCAGGGCTGGTCGTCCGTGCAGATGGCGGCTGTCTCGCTGGAGGAGCGCCGCGTGTACACCAACCGCGTGGGCGCTGCGCTGAAAAACATTTTGAAGCCGCTTTTGTAAAAAAGGCTTGAAAAACCGTGCGCGGTATGGTAAACTACCATGTACGCAATTATGCGCGCCGCGTCCGGCGGCGCGATCGCATCACATAAAACACAACTAAAGTGGAGGAATCGATACCATGACTACCGCACAAATCGCTCTTTCGGTCATCATGATCGTTGCGAGCCTGTTTCTGATCATCGTCGTGCTGCTGCAGAACGGCGCGCAGCAGGGCCTGGGCGCTATTTCCGGCGGCGCGGAGACCTTCTTCGGCGCCGGCAAGGCGACTGCCGCGGACAAGGTGTTCGCCCGCCTGACCTCGATCGTCGGCGTGGTCTTTGTCATCGTGGCGCTCGTGCTCAATCTGGTCCACTGATATGGCGACGGTGCAGCGCGCGCTGCTGATCGTGTTTGCGGTCTTTGCGGCGCTGACGGTCTTTCAGCAGGTGCGGTACGGCATGATCTGCGGCCGCGCGGAGCAGGAGGACAAGCAGGCCGATCCCAAGGCGGTCGACTGCCGCCAGCGCGGCGTGGTATACGCCGTCGCGGCCGGGATCTGTCTGGCGGCCAACATCGTGCTGGGCGCGATCAGCCGGCTGGCATGAAAATCGGATAAACAGCAAAAGGGACGCATCTCTCGGGATGCGTCCCTTTTTGCGTCCTCACTCCGCCAGCAGCCGCCGCAGGGCGTCCTGCACGCCCGCCCATTCGCTCTGGTGCAGGCAGCACAGGCTGCCGTGCGGCACGGCGGCCGCGCTGCCGTCCATGCGCCGGCCGGTCAGGTCGGCGGTGTTTTCGTGCGCCGCGGCGAAGTCCGCAAGCGGGACGAACGCCATATCCGCCACCTCGCTGCCCGGCCGGAAGGGCGGCACGCCGTCGATGCGGGTGAGGAAGGCGAACGCGAGCTCGTCGTCAAACCCGTTGCCCTCGCCGCGGGCGTACTGCTGGCGGTAGCTGCCGCCGTCGGTCAGGCGGGCGGCGTCCAGGCGCAGGCCGATCTCCTCGCCCGCCTCGCGCGCCATGGCGGCGCGGGGCGTTTCGCCCGGGTCGATGTGGCCGGTCGAGGACAGGTCGAACCCGCCGGGGTAGAGCGGCCGGTCAAACTGCCGCTGCTGCAGCCAGATGCCGGGCACGCCGTCCCGCACGCCCACCGTCCACAGGTGGCACACGCGGTGGAACAGCCCCTGCGCGTGCACGACCGCGCGCGGCCGCTCGCCGCAGGGGCGGCCGTCCGCATCGTAGACCGTGAGCAGCTCGGCGCCGGTCTGGCTGTCGATCAGCGCCTGCTTGCGCGCCCGCGGCAGCTTTTTGATCGCGGCCTCGCGCTGCATGGCCTCGCCCTGCGTCTCGTGCAGCTCGCTGTATACCAGCGTCACCGGCCCGCGGCCGCGGGTGTATTTCGCGCCCCTGCCGTTGTTGTGCGCGGCCAGACGGGCGGTCAGGTCGCTGGTCCAGCCGCAGTAGAGCGTGCCGTCCGCGCAGCGGAGGATGTAGGTGTATGCGTTCATCGGTGCGGCCGCACGTCGCGCAGCGCGGCGAGCGTGCAGCACCTCCCTTCGATTTGGGCGCGCACCCGGCCGGCGCATTTGCTGGCGCCGCTGCCCGAGACCAGCACCACCTCGACCGACGCGCCCGCGGGCAGCAGCGCGACGGCGCTGTTGAACGGCGGGGCGGGATGGCCGGCCCAGATGGGCGACAGCAGCACGATGGCATCATAGCCGGACAGGTCGGGCGCCTGCGCGAGCGGGACTGCCTGTCCGCGGATCGCGGCGGGGCAGCCGCGCACGAACGCGGTGAACAGATGGTAGGGGCGGGCGGGGCGGAGCTCGATCAGGTCCGCGCCGCGGGCCTGCGCCTCCGCGCGGGCGAACGCGCGCGTCGTGCCGCCCAGCGTGTAGTAGACAACAGCGGTTTTCATAGCGGTCAGCCTCCTGTGGGTCGTTTCCGGAAAAATTATAGCACAGCGGCAGGGAAGGGAAAAGTCCTGCCGCACAAAAAACCGGCGGACGCGATCGCGTCCGCCGGTCCTGTTTTACGCTTCGGGGTGCTTAGCCTCGGGGGAGACGCCGTCCGCCTCCTCCGCGCGCGCGGCCTCTTCGGCCTCCAGCGCGGCCATGCGCTTTTTGTGCTTCTGCTTGCCGATCAGGTAGCCGACGGCGGCAAAGGCAATGACCCAGATCCACGCATCCGGCGACTTGGCCGCCAGATCGCCGATGGGCGTGCCGGCAGTCTTGTCAGCGAGTATGCCGACCAGACCGCACACAATATAGCCCAGGGCGACGCCGCCCGCGCCGAAGTGGAAGCATACGCGGGGCATGCCGAGAATACGCACGTCCGCGGGGTCGATGTCGAACTCTTCCTCTTCATCCTCGACCTCGCCGTCGTCTTCCGCATCCGCCTGCACATCGTCGTCCGTCTCGTCTGCCGGCAGCGGATCTGCCGCTGCGGCGGGCTGCGCGGTCTGGGCGGTCTCCTCCTCTGCGGCGGATGCCGCCTGCGCCTCGGACGCCTGTTCCTCGGTCAGCGGCTGCTGGTTTTCGCTCATCAATGGGCACATCCTCTCATCATTACAGGGTTACGAAGCGGCGCTTTCCGACGGGACGATCACTGCGGCGATGATATACGCGATCACCGCGGGGAAAATGCCGAAGCAGCAGCAGAACGCCCAGCCGAGGCGGATCAGCGTCGGATCGATCTCGAAATACTCGGCAATGCCGGCGCATACGCCGCACAGCATGCGGTTGGACTCGCTGCGGTACAGTTTTTTGCCATTCATCGTAAACGCTCCTTTTCTCTATCATACGTTGTTTTGGGTGGTTCGTCAAGGGGCAAAGCCGGACTCAGCCGACCGTGTCCAGCTCGATCGTGCCCGCGCCGACCTCCAGATTGAGCGCGCGGGGCGCATCCGCGGCGGTCTCGCGGTTGTTGAAGCGGTGCGTGCCGAGCGCGCCGCCGAACAGCTCCTGCCCATTCAGCTGCACGCTGCCCATGGACGCCTTGCCCTGTATGTGGTACTCGTCCGCGCTGCCGTCCAGATAGGCGCGGACCGCGCCCGCGCCGACGTGCATATCGACGCTGCCCGCGCCGAGCAGGTCGGCGTCCAGCGTCCCGCCGGCGACTGTGATGTCCATGTCCACGCACATCAGCGGCTCATATGCTGTGACGCTGGCGTCCGTGACCGCAAGATCGATTTTCTGATACGAGCCGATCTGGTCCGGCAGGGTGATCACCGCGCCGTCCGTTCCGGCGAACAGGGTCAGCTCCCAGACGCCGTCCCCGTATTCACTGCCGGAGACGATGTATTCGCCGGACAGGGCGAAGTCGCCGCCGGTCTCGATCGCGATATCGCCGCCGGAGAGCGTGAGGTCCAGCTCGTGGATCGCGTCGAGCGATTGGCGCGGGATGTCCGGCGTGTCCAGCGCGTCCTGCCGCGTCTCCAGCCAGCCGTCCACCCAGTCGGCGTCATATTCGTCCGGCGCCTCGCCGGTCCCGTCCCCGAACCAGCCGTCCGCATCCTGCCAGATGTCAAAGCGCAGTTCATCGAGCGCGCGGGAGGCGTCCCGGATGCTCTCGCTCACCGGGTGCAGCGCGCCGTCGTAATAAGAGCCGTAGAGCTGTCCGCCCGCGGCCCAGCCGCCCGCCATCATGCCGCCGCCGATCACGAGCACGGCGCAGCAGGCCAAAACCAGCTTTTTCATCCGATCCCACCTCCGTTTCTCCGGGCGCGGCCGCGCAGCCGGTCGACCGGCCAGCGGACGATCGCCACAAGGCCGCGCACGAGCGGCGGCACGAACAGCGTGCACAGCTTGATCATCAGCAGCGCGGTCAGCACGCCCAGCGCGAACGATACCAGCCCGCAGCCCAGCGTGACAAGCGCGCTGGCGGGCATGTGCCACAGCACAAAGGAGAACCCGCACAGCGCCACGCCTGCGGCGACCAGCGCAAACGGGACCACCACCACAAGGCAGAACGCCGTGACCGCCGCCGCAGCGAGGATGCCCACCGCCGCCGCGGCAAGGCCGATCAGCAGGCCCAAAAGCGGCAGCCCGACCGGAATCGCCAGCAGCACCAGCACGATCAGCAGCCCGGGACTGACGCCGCGCCAGCGGCGCCTGCCCTCCGCGGCCGCGCCGCCGGCCGGATGCGGCACGGCGGTCAGCTCGCGGTAGTCCGCGAGGATCTGCGCGGCGACCGCTTCGGGCGCGCCGAGGTCGGCGATGACCTTGCGCTCGTTTTCCGGCCCGGCGTCGTCAAAATATTCCTCATAATAGCGCAGGGCGTTCGCGCGTTCCTCCTCGGGCAGGACGGAGAGCGCGCGCCGCAGCGCCGCCATATATTCGCTTCTGTTCATCTCGCTACCCTCCAAAAAAGATCGCGTCGATCCCGCTCTTGTAATTCTGCCAGTCGATCCGGTGCTGCCGGAGCCGGGCGCGGCCGTGCTCGGTGATCTGGTAATACCGCCGGTTGCGGCCGGCATAGGCTGCATCGTAGGTCGTCAGGCAGCCGTCCTTCTGCAGGCGGCGCAGCACGGGATAGAGCGTGGATTCGGAAATGTCCAGCACCTTCTGCACATCCTGCGTGATGCGGTAGCCGTAGGTGCTCTCCCGCTCGACCACGGCCAGCACGATCCCGTCGAGCAGGGAGGAGGCGATGGGATAGGACATGGAGCCACCTCTTTTCTGCGTTTGCAATAATATTATATGGCGTATAATATAGCGCGTCAACATGTATTTCAAAAAAAGATGTGAAAAAACTGTAAATTTTGTAGAAACAGTGCGCGCAAATGCGCATTTCCGCATTGTATTTGCGGGTGAAATGGCGTATAATGTTATCCATATGAGTAGAACTAAGGAAGGGACGAAACAGGGAGAATGAAACTTGCAGTGATCTTCGGCGGCGTTTCGAGCGAGCACGATATCTCGTGCCTGTCCGCCGCTTCTATCCTTCGCAATCTGGATCGGGAGAAATACGAGGTCTATCCGGTCGGCATCACGCAGGACGGCCGCTGGTACTACTGCCCGGACTGCACCGCGGACACCGTGGAAAACGGCGAATGGGAGCGCCTGAACGGCAAGATCCCGGCTCTGCTGCCGCCCGACCGCAGCGTGCACGGCCTTGTGCTGCTGCGGGACGGAAAGACCGAGACCGTCCGTCTGGACTGTGTGTTCCCCGTGCTGCACGGCGTGGGCGGCGAGGACGGCACCATGCAGGGCCTTCTGGAGCTGGCGGGCATCCCGTATGTGGGCTGCGGCGTTGCGGCGAGCGCCAACTCGATGGACAAATCCATCACCAAGGTGCTGGTGGACGCGGCGGGCGTGCGTCAGGCGAAATATTACCTCGCGCTGCGCTATGACTTTGAGCGGAACGCCGAGGGCGTCGTCCGCACGGCGGCGGACCGGCTGGGCAGCTTCCCGGTGTTCGTCAAGCCCTGCTCGCAGGGCTCCTCGGTGGGCGTTGCCAAGGCAAACGACATGCTCGAGCTGGCCGCGGGCCTGACCGAGGCCTTCAAGCTGGACGACAAGGTGCTGGTCGAGGAATTCATCGACGGGCACGAGGTCGAGTGCGCGGTGCTGGGCAACCACAGCCCCATCGCCTCCACCGTGGGCGAGATCGCGCCCGCGCAGGAGTTCTACACCTTTGACGCGAAGTACAAGGACGAGGCCTCGCAGCTGTACATCCCGGCGCACATCACCCCGCAGCAGATCGAGACCGTGCGGCAGAACGCGCTGCGCGTGTATGCGGCGCTCGGCTGCCGCGGCCTGTCCCGCGTGGACTTTTTCGTGACCCATGCGGACGGCGAGGTCGTGTTCAACGAGCTCAATTCCATCCCGGGCTTTACCTCGATCAGCATGTACCCCAAGCTGTTCGCGCACGAGGGGATCGACTATCCCGCGCTGCTCGACCGGCTGATCTCGCTTGCGCTGGAGGAGCATCATGGATAACCGCGCCATCGGCGTGTTCGATTCCGGCCTCGGCGGACTGACGGCCGTGCGCCGCCTGCACGCGCTGCTGCCGGAGGAGGACATCATCTACTTCGGCGACACCGGCCGCGTGCCCTACGGCACCCGCGGCCGCGATACGATCGTCAAATACGCGCGGCAGGACGTGGCGTTTTTGCGGCAGTTCGACCTCAAGGCGATCATCATCGCCTGCAACACGGTCTCGGCCGTGGCGCTCGACCTGCTCGCGCGCGAAAACGACATCCCGATCATCGGCACGGTCGAGCCGGCCTGCCGCCGCGCCATGACGATGACGCGAAACGGCAGGGTGGGCGTCATCGGCACCGCGGCGACCGTGCGCTCGGGCTCGTATGAGCGCTACCTGCACCATGCGGACGGCAGCCTGCGGCTGTTCATCCAGCCCTGCCCGCTGTTTGTGCCGCTGGTGGAAAACGGCCGCGTGCACCGCGGCGACGTGGTGATCGAGACCGTTGCGGCCGAGTACCTCGCGCCGCTCAAGGAGGCGGGCGTGGACACGCTCATCCTCGGCTGCACGCATTACCCCCTGCTCGAAGAGGTCATCGGGGACTTTATGGGACCGGATGTGACGCTGATCGACTCGGGCGCGGAGGCCGCCAATCTGGCCTCGACCCAGTTCGACCCGGGCGAGGGCCCGGGCGAGACGCGCTACTTCGTCTCGGACGATCCCGGCGCGTTCGACCAGCTCGCGGAGCTGTTCCTGCAGGAGCGGATCGACACGGGCGCGGGTCTGGTGGATATTTCAAGCTATTGACGGATAACGGAGCGTTTTTTATGAAAAAGGACGTTTGGCTTTCGATCTCCTCCAAGCAGCAGTTTGTCGACTGCGACGAGGAGCGGATCGATCTGGAGACCGCGGCGACGCTGTACGAGCGCGGCGGCAAATACTACATCGCCTATGAGGAGAGCGAGCTGACCGGTCTGGAGGGCACCCGCACCACGGTCAAGCTGGACGGCAAAAAGGTCTCGCTCATCCGCACGGGCACCTTCCCCTCGCATATGCTGTTTTCCGAGGATGAGCGGCACGTCGGCCTGTATCAGACGCCCTACGGCGCGGGCATGACCGTGGCGACCCACACCTCCCGCGTGCGCAACACCGTGGGCGCGGACGGCGGCGAGCTGGTGATCGACTATACGGTCGAGGTGGACCATTCGCTCATGGGCGAGCATCATTTTGAGATGGTGGTCTCGACCAGCCCGGCACGGGCATAAACGCCGCGCGCAGACGGCTGCGCGGCGATCACAAGATAACGGAGTGTGAAAAGATCAATGAACGCATACGAATTTGCGCGCGCGGAGGCGACCCGTGTCGTCGAAGCGGCTTACCATAAAGCGGTGGCGGCCGGCCAGCTGCCCGAGGGCGACATCCCGCCCGTCGCGGTCGAAACGCCCAAGGACGCCTCGAACGGCGACTGGGCCTCCACCTTTGCCATGCAGTGCGCCAAGCCCCTGCGCATGGCGCCCCGCAAGATCGCGGAGGCGATCGTGGACAACCTCGACCTCGCGGACAGCTGCTTTGACACGGTGGATATCGCCGGCCCCGGCTTTATGAACTTCACCCTCAATCAGGACTGGTATGAGAAGGCGGTCCGCAATGTCTTTGAGATGGGCGAAAGCTACGGCCGCACCCAGACGGGGACCCCGGAAAAGGTGATGGTCGAGTTCGTCTCCGCCAACCCCACCGGCCCGATGCACATGGGCAACGCGCGCGGCGGCGTGCTGGGCGACTGCCTGTCGTCCGT
>CALWJG010000035.1 GCA_944380945.1 uncultured Agathobaculum sp.
TATGTCCCGCTGTCTGTCACCGTCTCCTGCTTGATCACGCGCCCCTGCTCATCATACCATAGGCGTTCGGTCCGGCCGTCCTCAGAGATGCGGGTTTCCGTCCCCGCCGCATCGTCATATTCCCATGTGTACTGTTCTGTATCCGTCTCCGGCGCGCCCGCGCTCCATGTGGTTGACTGCGCGCGCAGTGGATTCCCCCGCCCGTCCAGCGTATACAGGATCTCGTATTGTGGATTGCCGGCGCCGTCCTCATCCCGAACATACGCGGTATTGCCGTCCTGCGTGCGGATATGGCGGCTGGTCAGTGTCCCCTGCGCGTCATAATGGAGAGAAAGGCTGCATTCCTTGCTGTCCCCCTCATACTCCATGACGGCACAGCTGCCATCCGCGTAGTCGTAACGGATGTCCCGTCCCTGTTCATCCGTCGTCACGCGATCGACAGCGTAATACCGTCCGTCCTTATGCCGGACCGTTCTTGTGTTCCCTTCATACAAGACATCCGAATAGTACGGCAGCAGATCACCTTCGTGCAGGGTTATGCCGCGGATCTCGCGCCCCTGCGCGTCCTTGCAGGTGATGGAAACATCCATGGTCTGCAATGCCCCTTCCGGCGTTGTTATCGTAAATATCCGCTGCTCATAGTGCGCCGCCGGGACGATATACGGCAGCAGCCGCCAGTTGTCCGCGTTCGGCTGCACATGGTACACGCCCCGCAGGAACAGCGCGCCAAGCGCCGCGCCGCACAGCACAAATGCGATCAGTGCAAGCCGTGCGATGCGCCCGCATATATCCTTTTTCATGCTCCTCCCTCCTTTTCCCTATCATAACATAAAAATCCCCGCAGAGAAAGCTCTGCGGGGATTTTGTTATGCATTTGCAGCCTTACGCCGCGGGGTGGCTTACGCCTCCGGCGCGTACAGCGCCTGCAGGCGCTGCAGGTGCGCGTAACGCTTGGTGGACTCGACCTCGGAGCGCTCGAACAGCTTCTCCGCACGGTCCGGGAAGGAGCGGGTCAGCGCAGAGTAGCGCGCCTCGCCCATCATGAACTTGCGGTAATCCTCGGTCTTGGGCTCCTTGGACTCCAGAATGAACGGGTTCTTGCCCTCTTCCGCCAGCTGCGGGTTGAAGCGGAACAGGTTCCAGTAGCCGCAGTCGACAGCCTTCTTCATCTCGGCCTGGCAGTTGGTCATGCCGCCCTTGATGGAGTGCATCTCGCAGGGCGCATAGCCGATGATGAGGGACGGGCCCGGATAAGCTTCCGCTTCCGCGATCGCCTTGAGGGTCTGGTTCATGTTCGCGCCCATCGCGATCTGGGCAACGTATACATAGCCGTAGCTCATTGCGATCTCAGCAAGGCTCTTCTTCTTGGTGGTCTTACCGGAAGCTGCGAACTGAGCGACAGCACCGATGTTGGTCGCCTTGGAAGCCTGACCGCCGGTGTTGGAGTAAACCTCGGTATCGAAGACCATGACGTTGACGTCCTGGCCGGAAGCGAGGACATGGTCCAGACCGCCGAAGCCGATATCATACGCCCAGCCGTCGCCGCCGAAGATCCAGACGGACTTCTTCGCCAGATATTCCTTGTGCGCCAGAACGGACTTGCAGGCGTCACAGCCGGCAGCTGCGCCCTTCTCGAGCTCGGCGACCAGAGCCTTGGCCGGCTCCGCGTTGGCAGCGCCGTTGTCCTTGGTTTCCATGAACTTGGCGATCGCGTCCTTGGTCGAAGCCGGGGTCGCGTCCGCTGCAGCCATCTCTTCCAGTTCGGAGATCAGGCGCTCACGGATGGCCAGCTGGCCATAGTACATGCCGAGGCCGTGCTCCGCGTTGTCCTCGAACAGGCTGTTCGCCCAAGCCGGGCCGTGGCCGTCCTTGTCAACGGTGTACGGGCTGGTAGCAGCCGGGCCGCCCCAGATGGACGAGCAGCCGGTCGCGTTGGAGATATACATACGGTCGCCGCAGACCTGAGTGATCAGGCGGGCGTAAGAGGTCTCCGCGCAGCCTGCGCACGAGCCGGAGAACTCAAGCAGCGGCTTCTTGAACTGGCTGTCCTTGACCGAATTTACGGAAATCATATCCGGCTTCTCGGCAACCTTGGCTACGCAGTAATCGAAGGTATCCTGCTGGGCAGCTTCCTGCTCCTGCGGAACCATGGTGAGCGACTTGGTCGGGCACACGCCTACGCAGACCGCGCAGCCCATGCAGTCGAGCGGGGAAACCGCCATGGTGTACTTGTAAACGCCCTTGCCCTTGCCGGCCTTGATGTCGACGATCTTGGCGGACGCCGGCGCGGCGGCAGCCTCTTCGTCGGTCAGCGCGAAGGGACGGATGGTCGCGTGCGGGCAGACATATGCGCACTGGTTGCACTGTACGCAGGTCTCAGCGTTCCAGGACGGAACGGTGACCGCTACGCCGCGCTTCTCGTAAGCGGCAGCGCCGTGCTCGAAGGTGCCGTCAACATGCTCGCCGGCAAAAGCGGATACCGGCAGGCTGTCGCCGTCCATGCGGCCGATGGGCTCCATAACGTCCTTGACCATCTTGACGACCTCGGGACGGCCCTGCAGATCGCGGTTGTCCGCCTCGTCCGCAGCGTTCGCCCAGGAAGCCGGGATCTCGACCTTGTGGAACGCGGTAGCGCCCACGTCGATCGCCTTGTGGTTCATATCGACGACGTCCTGGCCCTTCTTCAGGTAGGACTTGGTCGCAGCATCCTTCATGTAGCCGATCGCTTCTTCCTGCGGCATGACCTTGGCCAGCGTGAAGAACGCGGACTGGAGGATGGTGTTGGTGCGCTTGCCCATGCCGATCTCGATCGCCTTGTCGATCGCGTTGATGGTGTAGAGCTGGATGTTGTTGGCTGCGATGTAGCGCTTGGCGACCGCCGGCATGTGGTGGTCAAGCTCTTCGTCCGACCACTGGCAGTTGATCATGAAGATGCCGCCGGGCTTGACGTCGCGCACCATCGGGAAGCCCTTGATGATGTAGGAGGGGTTGTGGCAGGCCACGAAGTCCGCCTTGTTGATATAGTAGGGGGACTTGATCGGCTTGTCGCCAAAACGCAGATGCGAGATGGTCACGCCGCCGGTCTTCTTGGAGTCATACTGGAAGTACGCCTGAACATACTTGTCGGTATGGTCGCCGATGATCTTGATGGAGTTCTTGTTCGCGCCGACCGTGCCGTCGCCGCCGAGGCCCCAGAACTTGCACTCGATGGTGCCTTCCGCCGCAGTGTTCGGCGCGGGCTTCTCCTCGAGGGACAGGTAGGTGACGTCGTCGGTGATGCCGATGGTGAACTGGCGCTTGGGCTCCGCCTTGGTCAGCTCCTCGTATACCGCGAATACGGAGGACGGGGGCGTATCCTTGGAACCCAGGCCGTAACGGCCGCCGATGACGGTCTTATCGGTGATGCCGGCGTTTGCCAGCGCGGTGACAACGTCCAGATAGAGCGGCTCGCCCTGCGCGCCCGGCTCCTTGGTGCGGTCGAGGACCGCGATCTTCTTGGCCGTCGCCGGGATCGCGGCGATCAGCTTGTCCGCACGCCACGGACGGTACAGGCGGACCTTGACCAGGCCGACCTTTTCGCCGTGCGCGTTCAGGTAATCGATAACTTCCTCTGCCACGTCGCAGATCGAGCCCATCGCGATGATCACGCGGTCGGCATCGGCAGCGCCGTAGTAGTTGAACAGCTGATAGTTGGTGCCCAGCTTGGCATTGACCTTGGCCATGTACTCCTCAACGATGCCCGGGACCGCCTCATAGTACTTGTTGGCAGCCTCGCGGTGCTGGAAGAACACGTCGCCGTTCTCGTGCGAGCCGCGCATCATGGCGTGCTCCGGATTGAGGGCGCGCTTGCGGAACGCTTCGACCGCGTCCATATCGCACATGTCCTTCAGGTCCTCGTAGTCCCATACCTCGATCTTCTGGATCTCGTGGGAGGTGCGGAAGCCGTCAAAGAAGTTGATGAACGGCACGCGCGCCTTGATGGTCGCCAGATGGGCGACAGCGCCGAGGTCCATGACTTCCTGCGGGTTGGTCTCAGCCAGCATGGCGAAGCCGGTCTGGCGGCAGGCCATAACGTCGGAATGGTCGCCGAAGATGTTCAGCGCGTGGGAAGCGACCGTACGCGCGGAAACGTGGAATACGCAGGGCAGCAGCTCGCCCGCGATCTTGTACATATTCGGGATCATCAGCAGCAGGCCCTGAGACGCCGTATAGGTGGTGGTCAGCGCGCCGGCTGCCAGAGAACCGTGCACCGTACCCGCGGCGCCCGCTTCGGACTGCATCTCGATGACCTTGACGGTCGTGCCGAAAATGTTCTTCTGACCCGCGGCAGCCCACTGGTCAACGCTGTCTGCCATGGGGCTGGACGGGGTGATCGGATAGATACCCGCGACCTCGGTAAACGCATACGACACATGTGCCGCAGCGGTGTTACCGTCCATGGACTTCATCTTTCTTGCCATGTTTATATCCTCCTGTTTCAGTTATAACATGCTGAAGGGATGGAACGCTCCTTTTCCCCTCTCCGACACGGAAAAGACCGTTTCCACCAGCCGTTTTCATTTTATCACTCCTCCCCAAAATTGTAAACACCAAATATGACATTTTCGTAACATATTCACGGATTTCCATTCAATATTCCGCAATGTGAAACATTTTTGGGTAAATTCCCTGTATGTTACAGTTGCATATCATTTTGCGTTCTGCATTGCGGAATGCGGCCGGTTATAGTATAGTGTATATGTATGATTATCACAGCGCAAAGGGGGTGCGGCCATGGTCGCGCGGATCTTCTCCGCCGGGCTGAGCGGGATCGACGGATATATCGTGACCGTCGAGTGCTTCCTGTCCGGCGGCCTGCCCCGGCTGGACGTGGTCGGCCTGCCGACCGGCGCGGTCTCCGAGGCGGGCGAGCGCGTGCGCGCCGCCGCCAAGGCCTGCTCCTTTGACTGGCCGGTCTCCCGGCTGACGGTCAACCTCGCCCCGGCGGATACCAAAAAGGCCGGCACGGCCTACGACCTGCCCATCCTGCTGTCCATTCTGGCAGCGGCGGGCGAGATCGACCCGCCCCCGCAGGACGCGGTGTTTTTCGGCGAGCTGTCGCTGACCGGCGAGCTGCGCCCGGTGTGCGGCGCGCTGTCCATGGCGCTCGCCGCGCGCGACGCCGGCTTCCGCACGGTCTATGTGCCCGCGCAGAACGCGGCCGAGGCCTCCTATGCCAGCGGGATCACGGTGCAGCCCGTGCCCGCGCTCAACCCGCTGCTCGCGCACCTGAGCGGCCGCACGCCGCTGCCGCCCTGTCCCCCGCCGCCCGCGCCGCGCCCGCATGACAGTGCGCTCGACTTCTGCCATGTCATGGGCCAGCAGGCGGTCAAGCGCGCGCTGGAGATCGCCGCTGCCGGCGGACACAACATCCTGCTCTCCGGGCCGCCCGGCTCGGGCAAGAGCATGATGGCAAAGCGCTTCCCCACCATCCTGCCGCCGCTGTCGGACAGCGAACGGCTCGAGGTCATCCGCGTCTGGTCGGCGGTCGGCCGCGGACAGGAAGCAGTGGAGCGCGCCGAACGCCCGTTCCGCGCGCCGCACCACAACTCCTCCGCCAATGCGATCGCCGGCGGCTCGGGCGCCGCGGGGCGGCTGCCCCTGCCGGGCGAGATCACGCTCGCCCACCGGGGCGTGCTGTTTCTGGACGAGCTGCCCGAGTTCCACCGCGATGTGCTCGAGACCCTGCGCCAGCCGCTGGAGGACGGCCGGGTCACCATCTCCCGCGTGGCCGGGCAGATCACCTACCCTGCGCGCTTCCAGCTGATCGCCGCGATGAACCCCTGCCGCTGCGGCTGGTACGGCACCAGCCGCTGCACCTGCTCCGAGGCTTCGGTGCAGCAGTACCTCAAGCGGCTGAGCGGGCCGCTACTCGACCGCATCGATCTGCAGGTCGCCGTGCAGCCGGTGGAATATGCGGCGCTCGCCGCCCGCGGCAAGGCTGCCGAGGAATCCTCGGCGGATATCCGCGCCCGGGTGCTGGCCGCCCGCGCCGTGCAGTATGCGCGGCAGGGCGAGGACGTGTGCAACGCCAACCTGCCGCCCGCACAGCTGGCCGACGTCTGCCGCCTGACGGATGAGGCCTCCGCGATCTTCGCCGCGGCCTTTGAGCGGCTCGGCCTGACCGCCCGCGCGCACGACCGCGTGCTGCGCGTGGCGCGCACGATCGCCGATCTGGCGGAAAGCCCGGACATCGGGGCAGAGCATATCGCAGAGGCGCTGCAGTACCGCACGCTCGACCGTGCGGCCGGCGATTGATTTTCTATTTTGTGGAAAAGCCTGTGGAAACTGTGAATAAGTTGCGGGTTTTACACAATTTCTACACATTTCGACCCTATAATAGACTTGTGAAATATCGTTTCATAACCCCAAGGAGGTTTTCCCCATGCCACATCCACTGATCCGCCGCGCGGGTACGTTCGCGCTGCTCGCCGCGTTATGTGTGCCGCAGGCCGGCGCCCTTTCCGGTGTCTCCGCATGGGCGCAGGAAAGCGTTGCCGCCGCGCAGCAGGCCGGGCTGGTGCCCGATACGCTCGAGCAGCTGAGTGCACAGGACGAGATCACGCGCGCGGAATTCTGCGGCATTGCTGTCAATACTTATAAAGCGCTGAGCGGTAAGGCGGTCTTTGCTTCCGGCAAGCAGCCCTTCCGCGACTGCGACGATCCCAGCGTGGCTGCGGCTTACGAACTGGGACTGGTCAACGGCCGCGGCAACGGCAGATTCGACCCGGATGCCAGCATCGCGCGGCAGGATCTGTGCGTGATGCTCAGCAATATTCTGGAGGCGGCCGATGTTGAGGCCCCCGAGATCGCAGGCGAGGCCTGTATCGAGGATTATATGGACGCCCCGCTGATCAACGATTATGCGCGTGAAGCCGTGGTCACTATGGTCGATTACACGATCGTCAACGGCCTTTCGGTCAACGGCGGCGAGGACACCATCCTCGCGCCGAACGGCACGACCACGCGCGAGCAGGCGCTGGTCATGGCGACCCGCTTCTGCAATACGTTCGCCGATCTATCCGACGAAGACGACAGCGATTCCACGGTCCTGCCCGAGGTTCCGGGCGCTTCCGACCTGTGGACCGATCCGGATACCATCCTGCCCATGACCGAGGAGGATAAGATGGCGCTGGTCTACGGCCCGGGCGGCGAAAAATACCAAACTGCGGAGGAAGCGGAAGCCAATATGGTCGAGATCTCCGTACCCGTCTGGCGCCTGCAGGCGGACGGCACCAAGACCTCGGGCACGGCCTATCTGCAGGTCAACCGCAACCTCGCCCCGATCTATGAGACGATCTTCCGCGAGATCTACAACGGCGACGAGCGGTTCCCCATCAAGGATGTCGGCTGCTACTCGTGGCGCACGGGCGAGCATTCGCAGGGCACCGCGGTCGATATCAACTGGGAGGAAAACATGGAGGCGACCATCAACGCCGACGGTTCGCTCACCCCGACGACCGGCTCACACTGGTCGCCCGGCGTGGACCCGTACTCCATCCCCGAGGGCGGCGACGTGTACAACGCCTTCACCAAATACGGCTTCGCCTGGGGCGGCAACGCCTGGACGAGCAAGCGCGATTACATGCACTTCAGCTACTTCGGCCGCTGAACGCCGCGCCTACTCGTTTTACCTTTGTCTTTTGCAGGACCGGCAGCAGCGCTGCCGGTCCTGTTTTGAAGCGCAAAATCACAGTTTTTCACTCTGCTTTTGCAGAAATATGCAGTCCATCCGTCGAATTTACACAGATTTTAACATCTGTTGGCAAATGTTTTGTTACATTTGTGTAACTTTACAGGAATTTCATTTGATTTTTTTGCATAATCTGTTATACTGTTATACAGAATATCAGGAGAAGGAGGGATTAGTCCAATGAGAAAGCTCAGTATCCCGCAGCAGCCGGACCGGCCGGACATCGACGATCTGATCTTCGGAGACGATCATGCAACGCAAAGCGATAAGTAAATCCCGCTTACCGATTTGTCCACGCCGGCCGTGCATGCTGAACGGAATTGCCGCCGCGTGGTTTTTTTATATCTATTTCACGGGAATTAAAAATCAAGAGGGAGCGCTATTCCGCAGATGAACATGCGTCTCAGACAAAAATGACGCCCGAAACGGTTTTCGTTTCGGGCGTATTTTTATTATCGAGCATACATCTGTCCCTCTCCGCCCATAAGCGCAGTCATCTCCTCCACGCGCTCGAGCGGGAAAGGCGGCTGCGACAGCGGGCGCATGGCGATTGACATGAGCTTCATGGGATTATCGTCTGCCGCTACACGGTTGGAACTCAGATGGCCGCACCGGCGGCAGCGATGGATGATTGCCCATTCGCTGTTTTTCCGCACCCACACACCGACCGGCTCCATGATGCCGCCGCAGTCGGCCTGCCTGTCACCCGGTTCAACATCCAAATGCAGACTGCACAGGCAGTTCGGACAGTGGTTCCGATGTCCGGTCCCCGCTCCGGCCGGGACGACGAGCCGCCCACACACCTTGCAGGTAAAACTGTCTGCGCAGGCGTGAGTTTTATAGTAACTTTTTTCGTATTGTTTTCTTTTGTTCTCTCTGTTCATTTTGCTACTCCTTATCCGGGAGCAGCAGCGCTACAACCAAGCCGCCCCGAGATATTTTTTCAAGGCGTCACGGTATTTCTGTGTCAATTTCAGGTATTGCTGCTGCTCCTCCTCCGTCCATTCGTTCCAGATCTGATTCTCCACCGCAAACAGCGGGCCGATCTTTTGCTCCGCAAAATATTTTCCCGCTTCTGTCAGGCAGACAATCGTATTTCTGCCTTGTCCCGGCTCCAAGCAGACGATTTGCTCCTTCTCCAGCTTTCGGATTGCCGAGTTGATGGTCTGGCGGCTGATTCCGGTCAGCCGGCTGATCTCACTTTGCAGGCATCTGTCGCCATTTTCACAAATCACATACAGGATATTCATTACGCTGTCTGAAACACCCATTCGGACCGCCGCCTCATGGTACAACGCATTGATCTCCCCGGCCAGATGCGTATATTCACTTGCTTGCAGGTAGTGCATAGGTTCCTCCCTTATGTCCGATTTCATACATATTATTATATCCGATTTCGTACATATGTCAAGCTCTTTTTCTCGCTGCGTGTCTGAAACGAAAAACGCCCGAAACGGTTTTCGTTTCGGGCGTATTTTTTATGCTTCGGGCGGGATGGCGGCGCGCAGCCGGCCGAGCGCGGCCTGGAAACGCGGCTCACTGCGGAGGGCGGCGTAACTCTCGTCCTCCTCCAGCATGCGCAGCGTCAGCCGCTGGGTCGCGGCGATCTCCTGCGGGGAGGGGACGGACGTCTGCACCCCGGCGAAAAAGGGGTTTGCGCGGTAATCAAGCGTGTAGGACAGGCGCGCGTCGATAAAGCGGTCGAGCGCATCCAGCGCGGCGGCGCGGTCATCCTGATCGAGCGCGAGCATCAGGCGCAGCATTTCCCCGTTCGAGCGGTCCAGCCCGAACAGCGCGTCCACCGCGGCATAGGCGTCGATCAGGCGCGCGGCCTCGTCGAACCGGCGCTGCCGCCGCGCCACAGCGGACAGGCTCATCAGCGCGCTGGACACCTCGCTGACGCGGGTGAGCAGCCCGCGGCGCGCCAGCTGTTCGGCCTTATCCAGTTCCCCCTGCGCCAGATACAGGTTGTGCCGCAGGATGTCGTCGTCGATGACCTGCTTGGGCGGCAGCTTATCGATCAGCTGCCCGGCTTCCTCATAGCGGCCGAGCAGGGTCAGCGTGTTGATGCGCAGCATCTGTGCGCACAGCTTTTCGCGCATATCCGTGCATTCGCCCTCCCCCTGCTCGAACAGCTGGAGACAGCGCGCGCTGATCTCCTCCGACGCCTGCTCCGTATCCTCCGCCTGCGCGAGCGCGGCGCTGAGATAGTGGTAATACAGACTGCCTGCGACCAGCTTGAGCGAGCCGCTCGCCGGATATTCGCGCAGCGCGGCCTCCAGCGCCTGCCGGCCGGCGGCAAAGCCCTGCGCATCGAATATGCCGCGCAGCCGTTCGGTGATCTGCTTGATCTCCTCGTCAGTGGGGCTGGCGCGGAAGTCCAGCAGCGCGTCCACGGTCATCCCGAGCGCGCGGGCAAGTGGAGAGAGCAGCGTGATGTCCGGATAGCTGGCGTTGGTCTCCCACTTGCTGACCGCGGCGGCGGACACGCCCAGCTGCTCCGCGAGCGCCTCCTGCGTCAGGTTTTTGGCGCGGCGCGCCTGTGAGATGATGGTTCCGATCTGTAATGGCATGGCGATCCATCCTTTTCCTGAATTCAAAAGGACCTTTTGTGCCTTTATCATACCATGCCGCGCCCCGCCGCACAATGGAGGGAAAGTTTAACCGGCGGTTGGATTTTTCAACCGCCGGTTGTGCCGCAGGGCTGCGCCGGACGGCGATTGACGAAACCGCGCCTTTCTGCTACGATAGACAGCGGACAAAAACCGGAAAACGGGGGATCGCTGTGGATTTGACCGAGGGCGGCATCACCGGCCGGCTGCTGCGCTTCGCGCTGCCGCTGATGGCGGGCAACCTGCTGCAACAATTGTATAATGTGGCGGACACGCTGATCGTGGGGCGCTTTCTCGGCGCGGACGCGCTGGCGGCGGTCGGCTCGGCGTACTCGCTGATGACCTTCCTGACCTCCATCCTGCTCGGGCTGTGCATGGGCAGCAGCGCGTATTTCTCCATCCAGTTTGGCCGGCGGGACGACGACCGGCTGAAGAACGGCTTTTTCCTGTCCTTTGTGCTGATCGGCGCGGCGGCGCTCGTGCTGACGGCCGCGGCGTTCGCGCTGCTGGACTGGATCATCGGGGCGCTGCAGGCGCCGGCAGACGTCGCCCCGCTCATGCGGGACTATCTGTACTGCATCTTTTTCGGCATCCTCGCCACCTTTCTCTATAACTATTTCGCAAACCTGCTGCGCGCAGTCGGCAACTCGGTCGTGCCGCTGCTCTTCCTCGCGGTCTCGGCGGTGCTCAACATCGTGCTCGATCTGGTATTCGTGCTCGTGTGCCGCTGGGGCGTGACCGGCGCGGCGGCTGCGACCGTGATCGCGCAGTACGTCTCCGGCGCGGGGCTGTTGGTCTATTATCTGCTGCGCTTCCCCGCCCTGCGCGTGGCGCGGCGGCACATGCGCTGGGACGGCGCGGCGGTCCGCGGCATCGCGGGCCTGTCCGTGCTGACCTGTGTGCAGCAGTCGGTGATGAATCTGGGCATCCTGATGGTGCAGGGGCTGGTCAACAGCTTCGGCACGGCGGTCATGGCTGCGTTTGCCGCCGCGGTCAAGATCGACTCGTTCGCCTATATGCCGGTGCAGGATTTCGGCAACGCCTTTTCCACCTTTGTGGCGCAGAACTTCGGCGCAGGCCGGGCGGACCGCATCCGCCGCGGCATCCGCAGCGCCGCGGCGTGCGCGGCGGCGTTCTGCGTTGCGGTCGGGCTGGCGGTGTGCGTGTTCGCCGCGCCGCTCATGGGCCTGTTCGTCCGGCCGGAGGAGACTGAGATCATCGCCATCGGCGTGGGCTATCTGCGCATCGAGGCGGCCTGCTACACGGGCATCGGCCTGCTGTTCCTGTTTTACGGGCTGTACCGCGCGGTGAACCGGCCGGGCATGTCGGTGGTGCTGACCGTGATCTCGCTGGGCACGCGCGTCGTGCTCGCGCATCTGCTGAGCGCCGTGCCCGCCCTCGGCGTGACCGGCATCTGGGTATCCGTGCCGATCGGCTGGGCGCTGGCCGACCTCACGGGCGCGCTGTATTATCGCAAAATACGCCGCAGCCTGCCCGCTGCGCCATAAAAAAACGCGTCCCGCGGACCAGAAAGGTCCGCGGGACGCTGTTTTGTGCAATTAAAATACCCCGCCCTGCCGATGCAGCCAAATTAGTAACCTGCACGACTCGGCAGGTGGGTTTTCTGTTTGGCATGTCTGCGCTTCCAACGTCCGTGTATACCCGGGAGGCCTGCTGCTCGAT
>CALWJG010000036.1 GCA_944380945.1 uncultured Agathobaculum sp.
AAGTGGTGAACTACAAGCACCGTTCGCCCGGCGGCGGCAACCCGCCGGACGACCCGGACGAGGACATCCCGGACGATCCGACGCCGATCGATCCGACAGAGCCGGATGAGCCGGACGAGCCCGACGAGCCGGACGAGCCGGATCACCCGGATGAGCCGGACGAGCCGGACGACCCGGGTACCGACATCCCGGACGACCCGACGCCGACCGATCCGACAGACCCGGACGACCCGGACGAGCCGGACGAGCCGGGAACGGACATTCCGGACGACCCGACCCCGGGCGAGGACGTGCCGGGCGAGCCGGGCAAACCGTCCGAGCCGGGCCTGCCGCAGACCGGACAGCTCTGGTGGCCGGTATGGATGCTGGCGGCAGCGGGCCTGCTGCTGACGGTGACGGGCGTCTGGAACGTCAAGAGGTATCGTGGCAAGCATGGCAAGAGGAATATCTAAGCTCCTGATCGGCGCGGGGCTGCTGCTGCTCGCAGCGGCCCTCGCGCTGACGGCGTACAACGTGATCGACGCGCGGCGCGCCGCGCAGTCGGCCGCGCAGGCGCTCGAAGCGCTGGACAGGGCGACCGCCGTGTCCGCGCCGCCGGCAGAGGAGCAGCCGGCCTACCTTGCCGACCCGGATATGCCCATGCCCACCGTGGAGGTGGACGGCAACGCCTATATCGGCACGCTGGCGGTCCCCAGCCTGGGGCTGTCCCTGCCCGTGATGAGCGATTGGAGCTATCCGCAGCTCAAGCTGGCGCCCTGCCGCTACAAGGGCTCGGCCTACCGGGACGACATGATCCTCGCGGCGCACAATTATGACAGCCATTTCGGCCGTCTCGGCCAGCTGCAGGCGGGCGACGCGGTCACGTTCACGGACGTGGACGGCAATCTGTTCACCTATGCGGTGTCCCAGCTCGAGGAGCTGCCCGGCACGGCGATCGAGCAGATGGACGCCGGCGACTGGGACCTGACGCTGTTCACCTGCACGCTGGGCGGCCGCAGCCGCGTCACCGTGCGGTGCACGCGGACGGACAAGTGAATAGCCGCAACGCAAAAGAGCTTCCCGCGCGGGAAGCTCTTTTTTTCACCCGCCGGCTTGCGCGCCGGCGCGGAAAACCGTATAATAAAAGCGAAATCCGCGCCGTTTGGGCGCGTGAGAGGAACTTTGCGATGATTGCAGGCCGAAATGGCACGGAAGGGGAGGACAAGGCATGATCTACACGCCGCTGACCAACAAGGCCCTGCGGCTGGCCTACGCCGCCCACCACGGGCAGACGGACAAGAGCGGCCAGCCGTACATCTTCCACCCCTACCATCTGGCGGAGCAGATGGATGACGAAATAAGCGTCTGCGCGGCGCTGCTGCACGACGTGGTGGAGGACGCCGGCGTGACCCTTGCAGCGCTGGAACAGGCGTTCCCCAAAGAGGTCACGGATGCGGTGCGCCTGCTCACCCGCGAAAAGGGGACGGACTACTTTGCCTATGTGCGGGCCATCCGGCAGAACCCCGTGGCGGTGCGGGTCAAGCTCGCCGACCTCGCCCACAATGCGGACGAGAGCCGGTTTGCGGGCTGCGCGGACGTGCCGGCGGAAGAGCTGGCGCAGCGGCGGGAGAAGTACGCCCGCGCGCGGGCCATCCTGCTCGAATGAGCGCAGCGGACGGAGGGAGGACAGCGATGCAGGACGTACATACGATCCGCTTCCAGCCCGGCAGCCGGGAGGAGCTGCTGCCGGACTTCGCCGCGGATTTTCCCTATATCGCCACGCGCGCGGCGTTTGACCGCGCGGGTAGGCGGGCGGTCCCGTGGCACTGGCACAGGGCGGTGGAGCTGTTTTACATGGAGCGCGGCGCGCTGGTGTACGAAACGCCGGGCAGGCAGCTGGTTTTCCCCGCCGGCACGGGCGGGTTTATCAACTCCAATGTGCTGCACGCGACCCACCTGCCGGACGGGACGCAGCAGACCGTGCAGCTGCTCCATATTTTCGACCCGCTGCTGATCGCCGGCGCGCCGGACAGCCGGATCGCGCAGCGGTATGTGCTGCCGGTCGCCGGCTGCGCCGCGCTGGATGTGGTCCGCTTTTCGCCGGACGAGCCCGCGCAGGCCGCGGTGCTCGCGCAGATCCGGCAGGCGTTTGCCATCCCCGCGCACGAGGACGGCTATGAGCTGCGCCTGCGCGAAGCGCTCTCCGGCGTGTGGCTGGCGCTGGCCGCGCAGGCCGCGGCGCTGCCCGCCGGCCGCCCCGACCCGGCGGACGGCAAGATCAAGCAGATGCTGACCTATGTGCACGAGCATTACGCGGAGCAGATCAGCATTGCCGCGCTGGCCGCGTCCGCCTACCTGAGCGAGCGCGCATGCTTCCGCGTGTTCCGCGAAAAGCTGCACACCAGCCCCGGCAGCTATATCCGGCGCTACCGCGTGCAGATGGCGTGCCGCATGCTGGCCGAGACCACGCAGACCGCCGCGGCCATCGGCTATGCCTGCGGGCTGGGCAGCAGCAGCTATTTCGGCAGGGTGTTCCGCGAGGAGACCGGCTGCACGCCGTCGGCGTATCGGGCAAAATGGCAGGATCGTGATATAATCGGGCGCTAAACTGGTAGATTTCGGCGCCTGTGCTGCACTATGATGACAGAAAGAAACGGCCGCAGGGCCGCTGTCATGGAGGTGCAGCGCGATGATGAAGCTCCGGATCCTGAACATGAACGGTTTTCTCGATGTGGTCAACGCCTGCCGCGGCGCGGTGTATGTCGTCGCGGCCGGCGGGCAGAAGCGGGACATCCGCGGCAACGCGGTGTTCCAGCGCTATCTGCTGGGGGAACACCGGCGCGGCGGCGGCAGCCTGTGCCTGACGCTGGACGTTCCCCAGCCATCGGACTACATGGACGTGGTCTGCTGGTACATCGGGGAATAAGCGGCCTGCCGCCTGCGGCGGCGCTGTGCAGAAAACGCGGACCGGCGACGGTCCGCGTTTTTCCGCGCTTGGATTGGAAAAACCGCGAAAACGGTGGTATAATAGTCTGCGCGCGGCAGACTGCCGCAGTTTGTTTTCCGGAGCGTGCGACCGATGCAGAACAACAACTATTTGACCGAATGGGACCCGATGCGGGCGCTGATCTGGTTCTCCCTGCCCATCATCATCGGCAACCTGTTCCAGCAGACCTATACCATGGCCGACTCGGCGATCGTCGGCCGCTATGTGGGCGAGGGCGCGCTCGCCGCGGTCGGCGCCTCGTATTCGCTGACCAATATCTTCATCTGCGTGGCGATCGGCGGCGGGATCGGCGCGTCGGTCATCGTCAGCCAGTATTTCGGCGCGCGGCAGTATGCCAAGATGAAAACCGCGGTGTACACCGCGCTCGCGGTCTTTCTGGCGGTCAGCCTGCTGCTCGGCGGCTTCGGGCTGGCGTTCAGCCGGCCGATCCTGGCGGCGCTCAACACGCCGGCGGATGTGTTCGATATGGCCGCGGAATACCTGAACATCTATTTCCTCGGCCTGCCGCTGCTGTTCATGTACAATGTGCTGTCCGCCATGTTCAACGCGCTGGGCAAGTCGCGCATCCCGCTGTATTTCCTGATCTTTTCCTCGGTGTTCAACGTGGCGCTCGACTGGGTGCTGGTCACGCAGTTCGATATGGGCGTGGCGGGCGTCGCGTGGGCGACGCTGATCGCGCAGGGGATCTCGGCGGTGCTGTCCTTTTTCGCGCTGCTCGGGCAGTTCGGCCGGCTCGCGCCCGGCCGCGCGCCGGCGTTCGACCGCCGCGAGCTGCTGCCCATGGCGAAGATCTCGCTGCCGTCCATCCTGCAGCAGTCCACGGTCTCGATCGGCATGATGCTGGTGCAGTCGGTGGTCAACAGCTTCGGCTCGGAGGCGCTCGCGGGCTTTTCCGCCGCCATGCGCATCGAGGCGCTCTGCATCGTGCCCATGAGCGGCATCGGCAACGCGATCTCCTCCTACACCGCGCAGAACATCGGCGCGCACCGGCAGGCGCGCGTGACCGCGGGCTACCGCGCGGCCAACCGGCTGGTGGTGCTGTGCGGGGTGGTCATCTGCGCCGCGCTCGAGCTGTTCAACCGCCCGATCATCGGGCTGTTCCTCGGCGCGGACGGCACCGCGGCCGCGGTGGACACCGGACGGGGCTATCTGACCTTTATGGGCTTTTTCTTCTGCCTGATCGGGTTCAAGATGGCGGTGGACGGGCTGCTGCGCGGCGCGGGCGATATGAAGCGCTTCACCATCGCCAATCTGGCCAACCTCGGCCTGCGCGTGGCGGTGGCGATGGCGCTCGCGCCGCGCTTCGGCATCCACATGGTGTGGGTCGCCGTGCCGATCGGCTGGTTCGTCAACTGGCTGATCTCGTACAGCGAATACCGCACCGGCAAGTGGAAGCCATTCGGCTCGGAGTGAAAAACAGCATTGGAACAGCAAAAAGCAGCGGCAGAGCCGCTGCTTTTTGCTTTATGAGCCGCAGGCGCGCGATGCCGCTGCGTTTCCCTTACATATACGCGCCCTGCGCTTCGGGCAGGGATAAATATTCCGGGCTGCTGACGAACAGCTCGTTCATATACTGCACGAAATCGTAAAGCCGCGCGGCGCGCGTGTCCTGCACCGCGTATTCCCACGCAGTCGCGTCGCCGGTGACCGTATAGGTGTCCCCGTCCGCGGTGAAGGTGATGCGGTATTCGGTCAGCGGCGTGACGGCCACCAGCGTGTCGTCCGTGGTCAGGTTTTCCGCGGTCAGCTTTTCGTCCCCCAGCCGGTCGAGCGCGCAGGCGCGCACTTGATCGTAGATCGCCTGCCGGGTCTCGTCCGAAACCGCAAGCTCTGCCTGCGCGGTGGGCTGGCCGTCCGGGTCGACCAGATCCTTTTGCAGCAGCTGCTCGCCCGTGTCGTAGATGTTGGGCGCGGCCTCGTCGATCCAGTTCTCGTACCGGATCTCAAAATCCGCCGGCATGGCCGCCGGCAGGGCGGTCGCCTCTTTTGCCGCGCCGCAGCCCGTGAGCAGCCCGAGCAGCAGCGCCAGCAGGGTCAGTTTTTTCATGTTCGCTCCCTCCCTCTGTGCGGGGCGGTGAATCGTCCCTTCTATTCATATAGACGGGGACGGGGCAGGAAAGTTCCCGGTTTGGCTTTCCTTTTTCGCGGTTTTCCTGTACAATAGGAGCAGGGAAAAACGACTGCCGAAAGGGGAATGTATTATGTCGATCCAGGAGATCTGCCGGGCCGCGTCCAACACGCGGCTGGGCGAGGGCCTTTATCAGCTCGTGCTGGACGCGCCGCAGATCGCGGCCGCGGCCCAGTGCGGCCAGTTCGTCCACATCGCGTGCGGGGAGGGCAATCTGCTCCGCCGCCCGATCTCGATCTGCGAAGCAGGGGAGGGACGGCTGCGCATCGTGTTTCAGGTCAAGGGCAGCGGCACCGAATGGCTGGCCGACCGCAAAGAAGGGGACACGCTCGACGTGCTCGGCCCGCTGGGGCACGGGTTCGATACGGCGGCGCTCGGCGCAAGGCCGGTGCTTATCGGCGGCGGCATCGGCGTGCCGCCCATGCTGCAGGCCGCAAAGTGCGCTAAGGCCGCGGGCGCGGCGCCGCGCGCGGTGCTGGGCTTCCGGAACAGGGGCGCGGTCATCCTGGAGGAGGACTTCCGCGCCGTGTGCGAGACCTTTGTCACGACCGACGACGGCTCCTACGCCCGCCACGGTTTTGTGACCGATGTGCTGCAGGAGCTTGTGGCGGACGCGACCGGCGTGGCCGCCTGCGGCCCCAAGCCCATGCTCAAGGCGATCGCCGCCATCGCAAAGCAGGCCGGCCTGCCCTGTCAGGTGTCCATGGAGGAGCGCATGGGCTGCGGCATCGGCGCGTGCCTCGTGTGCGCCTGCGCGCTCAAGGCGGAAAACGGCGAGACCAGATACGGGCACGTCTGCAAGGACGGCCCGGTGTTTAACGCAGAGGAGGTCGAGTGGTAATGGCGGATCTGAGAGTCAATTTCTGCGGCGTCGAGCTCAAAAACCCGGTGACGACCGCGTCCGGCACGTTCGGCTTCGGCCATGAGTACGGCGAGTTTTTCGATCTGTCGCGGCTCGGCGGCATCGGCGTCAAGGGCCTGACCCCGACCGAGCGCCTCGGCAACCCCGCGCCCCGCATCGCGGAGACCCCGGCGGGCATTTTGAACTGCGTCGGCCTGCAGAACCCGGGCATCGACCGGTTCATCGCCGAGCAGATCCCGTTCCTGCGCCAGTATGACACCGCGATCATCGCGAACGTGTCCGGCAACACGGTCGAGGAATACGAGGGCATGGTGGAGAAGATCTCGGACGCGGACGTGGACCTGATCGAGATGAACATCTCCTGCCCGAACGTCAAATGCGGCGGCATGGCCTTCGGCACCCAGCCCGCCATGGTCGAGGAGGTCGTCTCCGCGGCGAAGCGCAAGGCCAAAAAGCCGCTGATCGTCAAGCTCAGCCCCAATGTGACCGACATCACCGAGATCGCGCGCGCGGCCGTGTCCGCGGGCGCGGACGCGCTCTCGCTCATCAACACCCTGCTGGGCATGCGCATCGACATCGAAACGCGCAAGCCCATCCTGTCCAACGTGATGGGCGGCCTGTCCGGCCCGGCGGTGTTCCCGGTCGCGGTGCGCATGGTGTATCAGGTGCGCAAAGCGGTTTCCGTGCCGATTTTGGGCATGGGCGGCATCCGCACCGGACGCGACATCGTCGAAATGCTGCTCGCGGGCGCGGACGCGGTCGCGATGGGCACGGTCATGTTCGCCGACCCGACGGCGCCGGTCAAGGCGCTCGCGGAGCTCGAGGCGTGGATGGACGCGCACGGGGTCAAATCCGTCCGCGAGCTGTCCGGCGCGGTGGAGGTCTGAGCATGACCACCGTATATATCATCCGCCATGCGGAGGCCGAGGGCAACGTCTACCGCCGCTGCCACGGGCAGTACGACAGCCTGCTCACCCCGCGCGCATACGAGCAGCTGCCGTATCTCGCGGGGCGGTTCGAGCAGGCGCCGCTGGACGCGGTCTACGCCTCCGACCTGTTCCGCGCGCGCACGACCGCAAAGGCGGTCGCACAGGCGCACGGGCTTTCGGTCGAGATCCGGCCGGTGCTGCGCGAGATCGACATGGGCGACTGGGAGGACCTGCCCTGGGCCGAGCTGCCCCGCCTGTGGCCCGAGCAGTACGCGGTCTGGCGCGCGCGCCCGTGGGAGGCTGTGCCGCCCCACGGCGAGAGCGTCATGCAGGCCGGCCGCCGCATGTTTGACGGCGTGCGCGGCCTCGTGCGCGAAAATGAGGGCGGGCAGTTCGCCGTGGTCACCCACGGCTCGGCCATCCGCGGCGCGCTGACCATCGCGCACGGGCTCGCGCCCGAGCAGATGGGCGAGATCGGCTGGGGGGACAACACCTGCGTGGCCAAAATCGAGTTCGACGGGCCGGACAGCTGGCAGGTCGTGTATGAGAACGACGCCTCCCATCTGCCGCAGCAGCTCTCCACCTTTGCGGCCATCGGCTGGAAGGACAACAAGGGCGTGCCGGTCACGCCGCAGCTCTGGTTCCGCCGCGCCGACCCGCTGGACGCAAAGGACGCGGAGAAGATCGTGTCCTACATGCGCGAGCTGCACCGGAACGCCTATGGCACGGACAAAAACCTCGATCCGGACGCGCTGCTGGCGGACGCCGCGCGCGCCCAGCGCATGAGCCCGCGCTCGGTGAGCTTCGGCTGTCTGGAGACCGGCGAGGAGGCCGCGCTCGTCTACCTCAAGACCTTCTGGGAGGAGGAGCCGGACGTCGGTCTGGTGGGCGGCTTCTGCATCGACGAGGCCTACCGCGGCAGCGGCCTGAGCGGCCAGATTTTAGGGCAGGCGATCAGCGTGTACCGGCAGCTGGGCCGGCGGTACTTATGCGCGCATGTGGCCGCGGAAAACGAGCGCGCCAAGGGCTTTTACCACAAGTTCGCCTTTGCGCAGCGCGGCACCTACGAGGACGAAAACGGCCTGCACTACCGGATGTTCAAGCAGATCGGGATCGACTGAACCGGCTGAGGCCGCGCCCCCGGCCGCGGGGACGCGCCGCATCCGAGGCGCAAACGGCCGGTATGGACAGGAGACGGCGGCAGCGTCGCGCGCCGTCTCTTTTTTGCGGCCTTGGGGCGGAAAACGGGCGAAAACCGCCCGCCCGCTCTTGTGTCCGCGGGCGATTTCGGGTATAATAGCAAAATAACGCAAGGAAAAGAGGAAATAGAGGAATGGAAATGCTGCAAGGCGCGGGGCAGGCCGTCATCGGCCTGATCCGCGCGGTCTACAACCTGCTGTGGGGGGATCTGATCGTCCTGCCGCTGCCGGGCGGGAGCACGCTCGGCCTGTCCCTGCTCGTGCTCATCCTGATCCCGGCGGGCATCTACTTCACCGTCCGCACCCGCTTTCTGCCCTTCCGCCTGTTCCCGGAGATGGTCCGCGTGACCGCGGAGGGCAAGGGCAACGGCGACGGGATCTCCGGCCTGCAGGCGCTGATCGTATCCACGGCCTGCCGCGTGGGCATGGGCAATCTGGTCGGCGTGGTCGCGGCCATCTCGGCCGGCGGCGCGGGCGCGGTGTTCTGGATGTGGCTGATCGCGCTGCTCGGCTCGTCGACCGCGTTTGTCGAGGCGACGCTCGCGCAGATCTACAAGGAGCGCGACCCGCTCTACGGCGGCTACCGCGGCGGCCCGGCGTACTACATCCACAAGCTGCTCGTCAAAAAGGACGGCAAGCGCCGCAAATCCGTGCTGGCGGTGCTGTTTGCGGTCTCCGGCCTGATCTGCTGGTGCGGCATCAGCCAGGTGATCGGCAACACGATCTCCTCCTCGTTTGAAAACGCGTTCCATGTGCCGCCCCTGTGGTCGACCGTGGTGCTCGTGGCGATCGCGGCGGTGATCGTGCTGCGCAAGAACGCGACCGTCAAGGTGCTGGACGTCATGGTGCCGGTCATGGCGGCGTGCTATTTCTTTATGACGCTGTACCTCATCATCCGCAACGCAGGCGCGCTGCCCGCGGTGTTTGAGCGCATCTTCGCGGAGGCGTTCGGCCTGCGGCAGGCGGTCGCGGGCGGCATCGGCGCGGTCATCATGAACGGCGCCAAGCGCGGCCTGTTCTCCAACGAGGCGGGCTCGGGCTCCGCGCCCTGCGCGGCTGCGGCGGCGGACATCAGCCATCCGGCCAAGGGCGGCCTGCTGCAGGCGCTCGGCGTGTTCATCGACACGCTGCTCATCTGCTCGTGCACGGCCATGATCATGCTGCTCACGCCCGAGAGCATGACGCAGGGGCTGGAGGGCATGGACCTGCTCCAGACCGCGATGCAGTACCATCTGGGCGGGTTCGGCGTGATCTTCACCGCGGTCATCCTGTGGCTGTTCAGCTTTTCGACCTTTCTCGGCATCCTGTTCTACGCGCGCTCGAACGTGGCCTATCTGTTCGGGGACAAGTGGGCGTGGCAGACCGCGTATAAGGTGCTGGCGCTCGTGATGCTGTTCGTGGGCGGTCTGGCGGCCTATCAGTTCGTGTGGGACCTGGGCGACGTGGGCGTCGGCCTGATGACCGTGTTCAACATGATCGCGCTCGTGCCGCTCGCGCCCAAGGCGCTGGAGGCGCTGCGCGACTATGAGAAAAACGAGATGAAAAAATAATGCCGCGCTGTGCGGCGGCAAAGCAAAAAGGCGGGAGCATTCCCGCCTTTTTTGCTTGCTGCAAAGGGTTTACGCCGGCGCGCCGCCGGTGAGCAGCTGCACCGCGTCGTCCGCCGCGCGGCGCAGGTATTCCTCCAGCCGGAGCCCCTCCGCCCCGGCGATGTGGACGCCGCAGGTGGCCGAGGGGATGAGCACCTTGTGGGCGCGCGCGCCCGAGATGGCGGCCGCCATCTCGGGCGATACCTCACCCATGATGCCGTTGGCCAGGATCACGCCGATCGGCCCGGCGATCAGGTCCGCGAGCGAGGCGTTGTAGCGGATGGCGTTTTCGCCGGTCGCGCCGCGCGACGCGCCCGCCTTGAGCATGGCGTTGGTCGCGAGCACGTTGGTGCCGACGCAGCACAGCTCGCAGTCCGCGGGCAGGCGGGGGCGCAGCAGCTTGACCAGCTGGCTGCCGATGCCGCCGCCCTGGCCGTCGATCACCAGCACAAGGCGTGTTTCCGGATTGCGCATGGGGTCATGTCCTCCTTGTTTTCCCGATGGTTTCTGCTCTGATTATAGCATACCCGCGCGGGGGCGTAAAGCGGCGCAGCGCGCCGGGTGCCCCGCATGAACGCGAACGGACACAAGATGTGCCGGCAAAGCCGAAGAGAACAGGGAGCGCCGCAGATTCGTTCTGCGGCGCTCCCTCTTTGGTGTCTGCCGTCAGATGTACAGCTCGCATTCCTTGCGCACCGCGCAGGGCGCCTGGATGCGCTGCGCAATCGCGCGGACGACCGCGGGGTCGGGCTGGCGCGCGCCGTGCGGGCAGAGGGCCGCGCAGCGCATGCAGCCGATGCATTTGGCCTTGTCCACTTTGCTGACGTCGGCCGGGTCGATGGCCTGCGCCGGGCAGCGGAGTGCGCACAGGCCGCAGCGCACGCAGTCCGCAGTGGGCAGGGGGATGGACGAGGCCGCGCCGGCCTGCTTGTACGGGCGGTTGCCGGGCAGGCCGAGCGGGTGGGGCTGTGCGTCCGCCTGCGCGAGGATGGTCTGGCCGAACTCCTGCAGGCGCGCGGTGTCGGCGGCGTCCGGCCGGCCCGCCGCGTACTCGTGGACGATCGAGTGTTCGGCGATCGCGGCGGCGGCCGCAATCACGGCAAAGCCGCAGCCTTCGGCAAGGTCCTGCATCTCGACCAGCGTGTCCTCATAGGCGCGGTTGCCGTAGACGCAGAGCAGCGCGCAGCGCGCGCCGCTGCCCTGCACCTGACGCAGCCGCTGGGCGGCCAGCGCGGGCACGCGGCCGGCGAAGGACGGCAGCGCGATCAGCACGAGGTCGTCCGGCTGAAGGCGGCACTGGGCAAAGTCGATGTGCGGGTCGGTCAGGTCGATCGTGCGCATCTCACCCCAGCACGCGGTGAGCGCTTCGGCGGCCTTGCGCGTGCCGCCTGTGGGGCTGAAAAGCAACTGGATATGGGCCATGGTAACAGCTTCCTTTCTGTATCCGAGCGGTATTTTGCGGTTCTGGATATAGTATACGCCCGGCGGCGGCGCGCGTCAAACGGGGGCGGGGCGGAAATGGGCTGCAAAAGCAGCAGCGGCAGAAATGTGCAGACTGCCTGAAATTTGACAGGATATTTCGGCAGACTGCTCAAATGCAGGGAGGCGGCAGCTGCGGCTGCACCGTGCGTATCACTCACCGCGCCGATTGGGCAGTTTGTACAAATTCGGGACGGGAATTTTGGCGGCGGGGCGGTGCAATCGGTGGAGAAAACGATGCAGGTTGCCGGCCTGTCACTCCTGCGGTGGTCGCCAGCGCGGAGGAGTATGCCACGCACCAGCTGCTGCGCGGTCTATACATTCCGCACAAAAATCCGTCCTGTATTTCGTCACATATGGCGGTGCAATCAGTGGAGAAAACGGTGTAGGTTGCCGGCCTGTCACGCCTGTGGTGGTCACCAACGCGGAGGAGTATGCTGCGTTCCGGCTGCTGCGCACCGGCAAGACCGCGCACGGCGCGGACGTGCTGCGGGTGGAGTGAAATACGGATAAGAAAAGCGCAGGCGCGGGACAAGCGTCTGCGTTTTGCTCATGCCCGTGGATTGCTGTGTGCAGTCCACCGCGTTTGGCTGTTTTGATGCGGCCACGCCGGTTTCCTGCTGCTGTGAATTCCGCACAAAAATCCTTCCAAAATTTCGTCAGGCGGTCGGGCGGGGCGCGGCGGGATTTGCGTTCGCGCCGCCGCATCTTCCAGAAAAACCCTTACGCGGATTTGTTGTGTATTTCGCACATTTCGTCATCTTTTCGAGCCATATCCGCATTTTTCGTTCCGACCCATGCCATCAGAAAAAGGTTCTCGCACTGGT
>CALWJG010000037.1 GCA_944380945.1 uncultured Agathobaculum sp.
AACACAGTAGTTAAGCTCATTTACGGTGACAATACTTGGCTGGCGACGGCCCGGGAAGATAACTCGACGCGCACATCATACCGAGACAGTGAAAACGCTGTCTCGGTTTTTTATTTCAGCTAAAGCATATAAATTTCCTGTGATTTTTCGTTTTTTGCATCCAACACTGGCGCGCAGACCATATATATGGTATACTGATAGCAACAATACCACATTTACTGCGATAGGGGGCATCAATGAACAAGATCCTCAAGGAAAAGTTAAACGAGGCGCTGGCGTCCGTCCTGCCGATCACGGCGATCGTCCTGCTGCTCAGCGTGACGATCACGCCCATGCCGCTCGAAACGGTCGCCCTGTTTCTGGTCGGCGCGGTGCTGCTGATCGTTGGGATGGCCTTTTTCCAGCTCGGCACGGACGTGTCCATGACCCCGATGGGCGAGGGCATCGGCGCAGAGCTGCCGAAAACAAAAAATCTGTTTGCGGTCATCGGCATTACGCTGCTGATCGGCATTTTGATCACGATCGCAGAGCCGGATCTGCAGGTGCTCGCGGAGCAGGTGCCGTCCATTCCCAATATGCTGCTGATCTGGACGGTCGCTGTCGGCGTCGGCCTGTTTTTCGTGGCCGCGGTGCTGCGCACGATCTTCCGCATCCGGCTTGCAGTGCTGCTGATCCTGCTGTATATCTGCGTGTTCGTGCTGTCGATCTTCGTGCCGAACGACTTTGTCTCGGTCGCGTTCGACTCGGGCGGCGTGACCACCGGTCCGATCACCGTGCCGTTCATCATGGCGCTCGGCGTGGGCCTTGCCTCGATCCGCGGCGACCGCGAGGCGCAGGACGATAGTTTTGGTCTGGTTGCGCTTTGCAGCATCGGCCCGATTCTGGCGGTGCTGCTGCTCGGCATCTTTTACCGGGACGGCGATCCCGGCTATACGCCGGTCACCATGCCCACTGTGGCCGATACGCGCGCGCTGGCGGGTCTGTTCGTGCATGGGCTGCCCGAGTATGTCTCGGAGGTCGTGACCGCGCTGCTGCCCATTATCGCGTTCTGTCTGGTGTTCCAGCTCGTGTCGCGCCGCTTCCAACGGCTGCAGCTGGAGAAGATCGGCGTGGGCTTTGTCTATACCTTTGTCGGTCTGGCGCTGTTCCTGACCGGCGTCAATGTCGGCTTTATGCCGGCGGGCCACTATCTGGGCCAGCAGCTGGCCGAGAGCGGCCACAGCTGGATCCTTGTGCCGCTCGGGCTGGTGATGGGCTATTTCCTCGTCATCGCCGAGCCGGCAGTGCATGTGCTCAACCGTCAGGTCGAGACCATCACGAACGGCGGCATCTCGCAGCGTGCGATGATGCTCAGCCTGTCCATCGGCGTGGCGTGCTCGGTGGGGCTGGCCATGCTGCGTGTGCTGACCGGCATCTCGATCTACTGGATGCTGGTGCCAGGCTATCTGCTCGCGCTGGCGATGACGTTTTTCACGCCGCGCATCTTCACCGGCATCGCCTTTGACTCGGGCGGCGTGGCATCCGGCCCGATGACGACCACGTTCTTGCTGCCGTTTGCCATGGGCGCGTGCGAGGCGCTGGGCGGCAATGTGCTGACCGATGCGTTCGGCGTGGTCGCCATGGTCGCTATGACGCCGCTGCTGACCATTCAGGCGCTCGGCCTGATCTACCAGCACCGGCAGAATCGTATGGAACAGGCGGCGCAGACGCTGCCGGAGGAAGAGGACGACGATATCATCGTACTGGAGGAGGATGATTCGGATGAGTGAGTGTCAGCCGCACCTGTCGCATGGTGCGATCGAACTGGTCGCGGCGGTCGTGGACGTCAGCCAGGGGGAAAAGGTGCTGCGCGTGTACCACGACAACGGCGCGCTGATGGATTTCGTCTGCATGGCGCACGGCACGGCCCGCACCGAGATGCTCGACCTGCTCGGTCTGGGCGAGACGGCCAAGGTGATCGTGATGTGCCTGATCGACCGGCACGGCGCGCAGGAGATGCTCGCGCATCTGGGACGCGACCTGCAGATGCGCTACCCCGGCAAGGGCATTGCATTTTCCATTCCGATCAACGGGATCGGGATGCGCTGGCATAAGCTGCTGACCCAGTCGGCGGCAGAGGAGGAGGAACGCAGCATGAACAAATCGGAAAAGGCGGGCGGCCTCGATCTGGTCGCCGTGGTGATGGAGCGCGGATACACCAATCTCGCCATGGATGCCGCGCGCAAGGCCGGCGCGCACGGCGGCACGGTGATCGCGGCGCGCGGCGTGGCCGAGGATCAGGTCAAGCGCTTTTTCGGCATCGAGATCCAGGCTGAGCGCGAGATCGTGTTCCTGATCGTCCGGAGCGAGCAGCGGCAGGAGGTCATGGCCGCGCTGACCCGCGCGGTCGGCATGAAGACGCGCAGCTGCGGTCTGGTGCTGTCGCTGCCGGTGTCGGAGGCGATCGGTCTGGCGGACTGAGCCGCCCGCGGGCGCGGAAAACGCCCTCTGTGTGCATCACGGGGCACCACAAGATATTGTGGTGCCCCGTTTGCGCTGCAAGGGGCGGATTTTGTCCCCAGCGATCCACAGCGCACGCACAGAATACCCACAGATTTTTGCACAGCCGGGCGGTTGTCCACAGTCTGCTGTCCCCAGCGTCCACAGGCTGAAAAAAATAATTTCAGAGGAATCGACAAGAAAAAAGACGTTTTTACAACACATTCACCAAAAAGGATATGGCCTATTGACATTGCCCGCCATTCGCGGTAGAATATATAGCACAGGCACAAGATATGGTGCGTGGATAAAAATAACACTACGAAATTTTGTAATCGCCGCAAGGCGGTTTTTGTGCGAAAGAGGAGATTTTTCACCATGATTGAGCAGATCGTCAAGCGGGACGGGCGCCGCGCGCCCTTTGAGATCGAAAAGATCGCAAACGCCATTTTTGGCGCGGCGCAGGCCTCGGGCGGTCAGGATTATGAGATGGCGCGCGGCCTGGCGGATCAGGTGGAAAAGCTGCTTGAAAAGACGGCCGGCGACCAGATCCCCACGGTAGAGCAGATACAAGATACTGTGGAGAAGGTGCTGATCGAAAGCGGCCACGCCCGCACGGCCAAGAAGTACATCCTGTACCGCAACGAGCGCACCCGCGTGCGCGAGATGAACACCCGCCTGATGAAGGTGTACGAGGACCTGACCTTCCAGTCCTCGCTCGAGAACGACGTCAAGCGCGAGAACGCCAATATCGACGGCGACACCGCCATGGGCACCATGCTCAAGTACGGCTCCGAGGGCGCCAAGCAGTTCTACGAGATGTTCATCCTCGATCCCGAGCATGCCCGGGCGCACCGCGAGGGCGACATCCACATCCACGACCTGGATTTCCTGACGCTGACCACCACCTGCTGCCAGATCGACCTGCTCAAGCTGTTCTCCGGCGGCTTCTCGACCGGCCACGGCTTCCTGCGTGAGCCGAACGACATCCGCTCCTACGCGGCGCTGGCGTGCATCGCCATCCAGTCCAACCAGAACGACCAGCACGGCGGCCAGTCGGTGCCCAACTTCGATTATTCGATGGCGCCGGGCGTCAGAAAGACCTTCCGCAAGCTGTTCCGCGACAACCTCGCCAAGGCGCTTGAGGTGTTCGGCGCGGATGACAACAACGAGGTGGACGCCAAGACGCTGACCGAGCGCATCGAGCGCGAGACCGGCAAGTGGGCGTGCCTCGCGGGCGGCAACGGCTATGACGAGGCCATGGCCGCGGCGCTCGGCGAAACGCTCGACGAGCAGACCGTGCAGAAATGCCTGCGCTTTGCCCGCAAGTATGCGGACAAGGAGACCCGCAAGGCCACCTATCAGGCGATGGAGGCGCTGGTGCACAACCTGAACACCATGCACTCGCGCGCGGGCGCGCAGATCCCGTTCTCCTCGCTCAACTACGGCACGGACACCTCGCCCGAGGGCCGTCTGGCGATCGAGCAGCTGCTGCTCGCCACCGAGGCAGGCCTGGGCAACGGCGAAACGCCGATCTTCCCGATCCACATCTTCAAGGTCAAGGAGGGCGTCAACTACAACGAGGGCGACCCCAACTACGACCTGTTCAAGCTGGCCTGCCGCGTGTCGGCCAAGCGCATGTTCCCGAATTTCTCGTTCCTGGACGCGCCGTTCAACAAGCAGTATTATAAGCCCGGCCATCCGGAGACCGAATGCGCCTACATGGGCTGCCGCACGCGCGTCATCGGCAACCGCTATGACCCCACGCGCGAGATCGTGAGCGGCCGCGGCAACCTGTCGTTCACCTCGATCAACCTGCCGCGCATCGCGATCCGCAGCCACGGCGACATCGACTGGTTCTTTGAGGACCTCGACCGCAAGATCGACCTCGTGATCGACCAGCTGCTCGCGCGCTTCCGCATCCAGTCGGCCAAAAAGGTCCGCAACTATCCGTTCCTGATGGGCGAGGGCGTGTGGATCGATTCGGATAAGCTCGGCCCGGACGATACGGTCGGCGAGGTGCTCAAGCACGGCACGCTGACCATGGGCTTCATCGGCCTTGCCGAAACGCTCAAGGCGCTGATCGGCAAGCACCACGGCGAGAGCGACGAGGCGCAGAACCTCGGTCTGGAGATCGTCAGCCACATGCGCGAGCGCATGGATCAGGCGGGCGAAAAGTACGGCCTGAACTTCTCGCTGATCGCCACCCCGGCGGAGGGCCTGTCCGGCCGCTTCGTCAAGATCGACCGGCAGCGCTTCGGCGTGATCGAGGGCGTGACCGACCGCGATTACTACACCAACTCGTTCCATGTGCCGGTCTACTATCCGATCGGCGCGTTCGAGAAGATCGCGCGCGAGGCGCCCTACCACGAGATGACCAACGGCGGCCACATCAGCTACATCGAGCTGGACGGCGACCCGACCCAGAATCTCGAGGCGTTCGAGGCGGTCGTCCGCGCGATGAAGGAAGCCGGCATCGGCTACGGCGCGATCAACCACCCGATCGACCGCGACCCGGTCTGCGGCTACACCGGCATCATCGGCGAGACCTGTCCGCGCTGCGGCCGGCGCGAGGGGGAGGGCGTGCCGCTCTCCAAGCTGCAGAAGCTCGGCCTTTACAAGCATTTGAACAGCACGACGCTCGGCTACCACGGCGACCCCGCCGAGGAGGCTGACCGTCAGCCCAATACATTGCAGATCGTCAAGGACTAAGGAATAAAGAAAGGAAGCGTACAATCATGGAGGAAAAGGTAATGCAGCAGGATCAGCTGATCGGGGAAGGCGTGGGCTTTGAGCGCATCCGCCGCATCACGGGCTATCTGGTCGGCACGCTCGACCGCTTCAACAACGCCAAGCGCGCGGAGGAGCACGACCGCGTCAAGCACGACGTTTCGTGCTGCTCGCTCGAGGAGGAGCATACTGCGTGATGGAAGGCACCATACGCATTGCGGGTACAGTCGGGGAGTCCATTGTGGACGGCCCCGGCTTCCGTTATACGCTGTTTACACAGGGCTGCCCGCACCACTGCCCGGGCTGCCACAACCCGCAGACGCACGACTTTGCGGGCGGAAAGGACGTGGAGCTGGACACGCTGCTCAACGACATGTGCCGCAGCCCGCTGGTAAAGGGCGTGACCTTTTCGGGCGGCGAGCCGTTCTGCCAGCCCGAGCCGCTGTATCATCTGGCGGTCGAGCTGAAGAAAAAGGGCAAGCACCTGATGGCGTATTCCGGCTATACGTTCGAGCAGCTGATGGAGCTGCCCGACCCGTTTGTTCAAAAGCTGCTCGGCCAGCTTGACCTGCTGGTGGACGGCCCGTTCATCGAGGCCGAGCGCAATATCGAGCTGCGCTTCCGCGGCAGCGCCAACCAGCGCGTGCTGGATGTGCCGGCGTCGCTCGCGGCGAACGCGCCCGTGTGGGCGGAGCAGTACCGATAAAAATGCCCGTTTTGGCAGCTGCGACAAACAGGTTGCAGCAGCATCAAAAAAACCGCCCATCGGGCGGTTTTTGTCATTTCTGTTCGCTGTGCGTCTGCTGCGCGGGCGGTTTCTCCTCCGGTTTCGGCTTGTCGATCGCGCATATGAGGTGCGGCATCGCCTTGCCCCGATAGTGCTTCAGGATCTCGCCGACGACCTGCATTTTGCAGGATGCTGCGACGTGCAGCGAGGCGAGGTTGCCCGGCCGGATGGCGGCGATCACGCGCTCCGCGCCCAGCTTGTCGAACGCATAGCGGATGGACGCCTCGGCGCATTCCCTGCCGTAGCCCTGCTGCCACAGGTCGCGGCGGACGATATAGCCGATGCCGGTCGCGGCCGTATCCGCGGAGAGCTGCTCGGTCAGCGGCCCCGCGAGCGCGACCAGCTCGCCGGTCTGCTTGTCCAGCGCGGCGAAGTAGCCGCAGCCGTCCTGCTGGTAGCGGCGCAGCATGTCCGCGATCCAGTCGCAGACCTCATCGTAGGTGAAGCCGTGCTCCCAGGCGTACATGGTCTGCTCGTCCTGCAGGATGGGCGCGATCAGGGCGTAGTCGTCCGCCCGCAGGCGGCGGAAGCGCAGCCGTTCGGATTCCATTTCATACTGCTGAATTTCCATAGTGAGCTCCTGTCAAAACGGTGCGGCATTTGCCGCACCGTTTCTGCTTGTGTCTTTTGTTTTTACTTCGTGCCGAAGATGCGGTCGCCCGCGTCGCCCAGACCGGGCACGATATAGCCGTGGTCATTGAGCTTTTCGTCGATCGCAGCGACAAAGATCTCGACATCCGGATGCGCCTTCTGCACCGCCTCGATGCCCTCGGGCGCGGCGATCAGATCCATCAGCTTGATGTGCTTGACGCCGCGGCGCTTGAGCCCGTCGATCGCGGCGACAGCCGAGCCGCCGGTCGCCAGCATCGGATCGAGCAGCAGCACGTCGCGGTCCTGAATGTCGTTCGGCAGCTTGCAGTAGTATTCGATCGGCTGCAGGGTGTCCGGATTGCGGTACAGGCCGATGTGGCCGACCTTGGCCGCCGGGATCATCTCCAGCATGCCGTCCACCATGCCCAGACCGGCGCGCAGGATGGGCACCAGCGCGATCTTCTTGCCCGAGATCACATGCACGCGCGCATCCGAGACCGGGGTCTCGATCGTGATCTCCTTAAGCGGCAGGTCGCGGGTCGCCTCGTAGCACATCAGCATGGCGATCTCGCGGGTCGCCTCGCGGAATTCCTTAACACCCGTGGTCTTGTCGCGCATCAGGCTGAGCTTATGCTTGATCAGCGGGTGGTCCATTTCATGTACGGTTGCCATAATCAAACTCTCCTTTATCCTCAGTTTGCCGTTGTACCGGACAGGCGCTTGAGCCGTTCGCGCTCGGCCTGCGGCCGGCGCAGATAAAACGCATCCAGCTCCTGCGGGGTACAGGTCTGTCCCGCACGCAGCAGAGGCAGCGCGGCGGCGGCTACGCCATAGCCCGTGGCATAGCGCAGCTCAGGCGGCGCGGGACACAGGCCGGGACATCTCTCTTTAAGGCTATTATAACACAGATCTGCGCCGTCTCCAACCAGAAAATACGGCGTCCGTCCGATTTCTTCGCCCAGCTCGCTGAGCTTGACCGCGCGGTCCTCGCACAGGCGGCGCGGCGCGCCGTCCTCGATGGCAAACAGGGCGTTGTATACCTGTCCCGCGCGCGCGTCCATCACGCAGCAGATCAGGCCGCCCAGCGCCCGCGCGCCCCAAGCCATGGCCTCGAGCGTGGACACGCCGATGCAGGGCTTGTCCGCCCCGAGCGCGAGCCCCTTGACCGTGGCCACGCCGATGCGCACACCGGTGAACGAGCCCGGCCCGTGCGCGACCGCGAGGGCGTCGACCGCGTCCAGCGTCACACCGCAGTTCGCCAGCAGGCCCTCCGCCATGGGCAGCAGGGTGCGCGAGTGGGTCAGGCCGCAGTTCTGGAAGGACTGCGCGATGAGCTTTTCGTCCTCTGTCAGCGCCACGGAAGCGGAGACTGCCGAGGATTCAAACGCAAGGATCTTCACGCAGACACCTCCCCAATGGCGATCCTGCGGTCGTTTTCCGCGTCGCCGTATGCGATATGCACGGTCCTGTGATTTTCGGGCAGGACGTCCGCCGCATTTTCGCTCCATTCGATCAGCACGATGCGGCTGCCGTCCAGATATTCGTCAAACCCGATCTCGAACAGCGCCTCGCTGTCCAGAATGCGGTACAGGTCGAAATGCGCGACGCGCCCAGCGGGCGTGTCGTATTCATTGGCGATCGCGAATGTCGGGCTGGTGACGCGGCCCTGATAGCCCAGGCCGCGCAGCACGCCGCGCGTGAACGCAGTCTTGCCCGCGCCGAGGTCGCCCGAAAACGCGACCACATCGCCCGGATGCAGGGATTTGGCATATTCCGCGCCGAGGGCTTCGGTCTCCTCGGGCGAATGGGTGATATATTCCATTGGAACACCTTTTCCTGTGTATTGCTCTGCCTTTATCATACCATGACGGGGCGGAAATAGCAAGCCGTCCCCACCTGCGGGGCGGGGGGAGCGCTACTTGCAGGGCAGAACAAAAGCCGGACGTCCTGTCCGGCTTTTGGAGGCTGTTCGTAAAACTTCGTTTTTCGAACAGCCTCTCGTTTGAAACTACAGTTGCACTCGTTGAATAGCCGCCGCTTTGCGGCGGAAAGCGGTCAGCGGGCTACGGCCCAAACGAATATTCCGCTGTCTGCGCGCGCCTTACAGGCACACTTGACAGCGGTTTGTATAAAATCCGAGGTACACGCCCCCGGATTTTATGACCACAACGGCGTTGCCGCTGTGGTCTATTTTATACGCGCCTACGGCGCGAAAACTTTTTGACAGACTGACAAAAGCCGGACGTCCTGTCCGGCTTTTGGGTCGCTGCGTTTATTCCTGACCCAGCTGCTGCTGGCGCAGCTTGTAGTGCATCAGCTTGCCCGTTGCGGTGTGGGGCAGCTCGCGCACCAGATGGTACACGCGCGGCCACTTGTACGAGCTGAGCATGGGATGGTGCGTGCAGTAGTCCTTGAGCTCGTCCACGGTCAGGCTGTCGTCCGACGGGATGACGTAAGCCGCCACGACCTCGCCGCGCAGTTTGTCCGGCATGCCGATGACCGCGCTCTCCGCCACCTTGGGATGTTCGTTGAGGATGGCTTCGATCTGGGCGGGGTAGATGTTCTCGCCCGCGGAGACGATCATATCGTCCTTGCGGCCGGACACGGTGATGAATTCGTCTTCGTCCCACACGCCCACGTCGCCCGTGTACAGCCAGCCCTTGTAGAACTTGGCCCTTGTCATCTCCTCGTTGTTGTAATAGCAGAACGCGCTCTTGGCCGGGGAGGAGATGATGATCTCGCCCGGGGTGCGGTTGTCCCGCGGGACGGTCTCATCCGGCTCGGCGTGCGCGCCGTCCTCGCGGATGGCGACCAGACGCACGTCGTCGTCCGTGCACGAGCGGCCGGCCGAGCCCGCCATATCCGGCAGGTCGAACGGACGCAGGAAGGTGTTCCAGAAGGTCTCGGTCGTGCCGTAGCCGTTGAAGATGTTGGGCGTCAGAAGTTGCATGTATTTCTCGCACGCGGCCTTTTCAAACGGCGCGCCCATGGTGACGATGCCGCGCAGCGCGGACAGGTCGGCGGGCGTGCGCTCCTGCGTGCGCGCGAGCATGGCGATGATGGTCGGCACGCCGATCAGGAAGGAGATGCGGTACTTTTCCGCGTATTCCAGACAGCGTCTGGGCGCGAAATCGCGCAGGATGACCACCTCGCCGCCGGCGTACAGCGTGGGGCAGGGGCCGCCCGAGTGGATGCCGCCGCGGTGGAACCACGGGGTCATGTTCATGGTGCGGTCCATGGGCCCGAGCGGGAAGTGCATCATCACGTCGTGCGCAGAGAGCACCTCGTTTACGTTGTTGATCGGCACGCCCTTGGGCCGGTTGGTCGTGCCCGAGGTGTAGAGCCGGGTGGTCTCGTCATAGATGTGCGGGTCGAAATCGACCGGCGGGTCGGTCTCGGGCTGCGGTGCGACATAGTCCGCGTACCCGTGGTGGCCGTCCGGCGCCTGCGCACCGCCCTTGTAATCGACCATGACGACGGTCTGCGGCTTGTGCCGGCACAGCGTGAGCGCCTCGCCGGAGAGCGCGGCGAATTCCGCGTCATAGAAAAACGCCTTGGGGCGGCTGTCGTCGATGACGAGCGCGATCTCGCCCGCGCCCTGCCGGTAGTTGACCGGGCAGGCGATCGCGCCGATCTTGTGCGCCGCCAGATAGCAGAACACGAACTCGGGCGAGTTGAGCAGGGCGAACATCACCACGTCGTTTTTGCCCACGCCGTCCGCGCGCAGCGCGTGCGCCAGACGGTTGGCCGCGGCGTTGAGCTCGCGGTAGGTCCAGCGCCGGCCGGAGAGCGGATCGTGCAGCGCGGGACGGCTGCCGAAGCGCGATACGTTGCGCAAAAATCCGTTCAGCCAGGTAAAGCGCGATTCAAACGTGTCCCGGAACATGGTGACGTCATAGGTGTAAGGATGCTGCAAAAGGGTCCCTCATTTCTGGTAACGGGAAAGGATGATGCTGGAGTTCTGGCCGCCGAAGCCGAGCGAGTTGCTCATGGCGGCGGAGATATCCGCCCGGCGGGCGGTATTGGGCACATAGTCGAGATCGCAGTCCGGATCGGGCGTGTCCAAATGCAGGGTGGGCGGCAGCATGCCGTCCTGGATCGCCTTGATGCAGGCGATGGCCTCGGTCAGGCCGCCCGCGCCCATCAGGTGGCCGGTCGCGGATTTGGTCGAGGAGACCGGCGGCGCGCTTTCCCTGCCGCCGAATACCGCCTTGACCGCCATGGTCTCGGCCTTGTCGCCGAGCGGGGTCGAGGTGCCGTGCGCATTGATGTAGCCGATGTCGGACGGCTGCATGCCCGCCCGCCGGAGCGCGCGCTGCATGCACGCCGCCGCGCCCGCGCCGTCCGGGCAGGGGGCGGTGACATGGTGTGCGTCCGAGGTGTTGGCCCAGCCCGCGAGCACCGCATGGATCTTCGCGCCGCGCGCCAGCGCGTGCGCCTCGGTCTCAATGACGAGCGCGCCGCCGCCCTCGCCGATGACAAAGCCGTCGCGGTCCAGATCGAACGGACGGCAGGCGTGCTCCGGATCGTCGTTGCGGCGGGAGAGCGCCTTGGCTTGCGACAGGCCGGACACCACGATCGGGCACAGGATGCTCTCGCCGCCCGCGGCGAGCACCGCGTCCGCCTCGCCGCTCAGCAGCAGCATGGCGGCAGTCATGATCGCGTCCCCGCCCGCGGAGCAGGCGGTGTTGAGCGTCAGGCTGGGGCCGTGGATGCCGTGCGCGATGGCGATCTGCGCCGCGGCGATGTTGCCGATGGTCATGGGCACGAAGCGCGGGCCCACGCGGTGGCCCTCGTCAAACGCGGCCTGTGTCTGCGCGACCGTGGTCACGCCGTCCATCGCCGTGCCCATCACGATGCCCACGCGGTCGGACTCGCTTTCGATCGCGAGGCCGCTGTCCGCAAGCGCCTGCTCGGCCGCGGCGAACGCGAACTGCATGAACGGGTCCATGGTGCGCGCGAGCGACTTGGGCATAAAGTCGGTCGGCTCGAAATCCTTGAGCTCGGCCGCGATCTGCACGGGCAGGGCGGAGGCGTCAAACCGCGTGATCGGGCCGACGCCGCAGCACCCCTCGATCAGCGCGCGCCAGTATTCGTCCACGCCGATGCCCACCGGTGTGACCGCGCCCATGCCTGTGATAACTAAAGTGTTCTCTTTCATAGTGTTTCCCCATTATTGTCCGATCATTTGCAGCCTGCCGGAAATGGCATATCTCATGGCGGCAGGCAAAAGAAAAGCGGGAAACGCGCCGGGATACCACAGTATTCCGGGCGTTCCATGCGCTGCCAGTATAGTATTATTCCACGTTCCATTATACCACAGCGGCAGGCATTTTTCCTGCCCATAGCAGCCGTTTTGTGCCGCTCGTGGTATAAT
>CALWJG010000038.1 GCA_944380945.1 uncultured Agathobaculum sp.
GGCTGTGCTATACTGGGCGCAGAAAAGGAGGTGGACGGCATGACATTGACGACATTGGGCGAACGCATCCGGGACGCGCGGCGCGCGGCCGGACTGTCGCAGGAAAAGCTGGCTGAGCGGGTCGGCGTCACCCGTCAGGCGGTCACCAAATGGGAAAACGGCCAGTCCGCGCCCAGCACGGAAAACCTGCTGCGGCTGGCTGAGGTGCTCGGCGTCCCGGCGAATACCCTGTTGGACGCCGCTGCGCCGGAACTGCAGATGCAGGCCGATCAAATCTATGCCTTGCAGAAAGCAAAGGCGCGTCAGGGCGCCGACGAAGTATTGCATGCCTTTCTCTGTAATCTGCGCACAGCGTTTGCCATTTTTGCAGGTTGGATCGCGGTCTATCTGCTCGGGCGGCTGATCTGCGGCGACCTGCAGGGCAGCAGCCTGCTCGGCTGGCTGTTCGGCACGGACTCGCGGTATTATCTGTTCGGCTGGCTGCTGACAAGCGGACTGTACTGGATATCCATGCTGGTCTCGGTTCTGCCTGCACTGTTTCATAAGTGGCGCTTTGCCGCGGTGACGCTGGCCGTCTGCGCGCTCGCCGTCCCGATCGGCGAGGCGCTGGGGAAAAACCCTGCGAACGCGCCCTACGGCCACGGGCACGACGGCTGGCTGATTTGGTGCGGGATGTGGCTGGTGTCCCTCATCGCCGGCATCGTTCTCGAGCGCATGGCCGCCAAAGGCATGCGCCTGCGCGGGCGGGCGGGGGCCGTGTGGCTCGCCGCGACCGCGGCCGCCTGCCTGACGGTGGTCCTGTTGTGCCGCCTGTGCGTGCCTGTGATGACCGGCGCGTGACCGCTTGTCCGCCCGCGGTCCGCGCGCCCGCCGGGCTTGGGAAAAACGCTGAACTTTTTGTGAATTTTGGGAAAATAGATTGGACATTTTTGCCGAAGGCGTGGTATACTAAAGATAGCAAATTCCCACAATGCCGCTGGCGTATTCCGATGCGGGGCGGCGCAAGTATCTTGGGCATCCCGCCCGTTAGGAGATGATGTTATGAAGTTTACCATCGTCGAGAGAAAAATGAAAATTGACGACGATCTGCGGCAATACGCGCTGCGCAAGGTCGAAAAGCTGGACCGGTATTTCCGGCAGGATTCGGACACCACGCTGACCTTCAGCGAGCTGCGCGGCAAGCAGACGGTGGAGATCACCGTGCGCCAGACCGGCCTGGTCGTCCGCGCGGAGGAGACGACCAGCGATATGTTCGCCTCGGTAGACGGTGCGATCAGCAGCATCGAGCGTCAGATCCGCAAGCATAAGACCCGCCTGGAAAAGCGCCTGCGTGAGGGCGCCTTCGATAAGATGGCCGAGCAGCAGGCTGCGCTGGCCGAGGAGGAGTTCGACGTTGTGCGCCGCAAGCGCTTTGAGGTCAAGCCCATGAGCGTGGACGAGGCGATCCTGCAGATGAACCTGCTGGACCACCAGTTCTATTTCTTCCGCAATGCGGACAATGACAATGTCCATGCGGTCGTTTACAAGCGCGCGGCAGGCGGCTATGGCCTGATCGAGGGCGAGGAATAATAGAAAAATCAAGGCCGGCGGCATTGCCGCCGGCCTTTTTGCGGAACAGGGGGATAGCATGCGAATCACAGAGCCGGCGATCCGGGAACAGGCGCTGATCGACCAGCTGTTGGTCATCTGGGAGGGCGCGGTCCGGCAGACCCACGATTTTTTGTCCGCGGCGGAGATCGAAGCGATCCGGGCATACGTCCCGCAGGCGCTGCGGGAGGTCCCGCATCTGGCCGTTTTGGAAAACGAGGCGGGCGCGTCCGCCGCATTCATGGGCGTCGCGGACCGCAAGCTGGAGATGCTGTTCGTCGCGCCGGCGCAGCGAGGAAAGGGCCTGGGAAAGCGGCTGGTGGCATACGGCGTGGAGCGGTACGGCGTCGAGACCGTAGGGGTGAACGAGCAGAACCCGCAAGCGCAGGGCTTTTATGCGCATCTGGGCTTTCGGGTATATGCGCGGTCAGAGCTGGATGAGCAGGGGAATCCCTACCCGATTTTGTATATGAGGCGTTCCGGCGGCGCGGACGGCGGCCGGAGCGCAGAAGAAGCAGACAGGAGGGCGTGCGAATGAACCTTTGTGATATGGATACGATACGGGATGTGCTGCGGCGGCACGGGTTCCGTTTTTCCCGCTCGCTGGGGCAGAATTTTCTGACGGATGCGAGCGTCCCGCAGCGCATTGCGGAGCAGAGCGGCGCGGCGGAGATCAAAAATGTGGTCGAGATCGGCCCAGGCATGGGCTGCCTGACTGCCGAGCTGTGCCGCCGGGCGGAAAAGGTGGTCGCGGTCGAGCTGGACCGCGCGCTGCTGCCCGTGCTGGACGAGACGCTGGCGGAGTTTGACAATTTCGAGGTCGTGCAGGGCGACGTGCTCTCGCTCGATCTGGCGGCGCTGTGCCGCGAGAAATTCGGGGCGGCGCACGCGGCCGCGTGCGCGAACCTGCCGTATTACATCACCACGCCCGCCATCACCGCGCTGCTCGAGAGCCGCGCGTTCGACCGCATCACGGTCATGGTGCAGAAGGAGGTCGCGCAGCGCATCTGCGCCGCGCCGGGCACGGCGGCGTATTCGGCGTTTTCCATCTTCGTGCAGTACCATGCGGCGGCCGAGATCCTGTTCGACGTGCCGGCGGACTGCTTCATCCCGCAGCCCAAGGTGGATTCCGCCGTGCTGCGGCTGACGCCGCTGGACGCGCCCGCTGTGCAGACCCGGAACGAGAAGCTGTTTTTCGGGCTGGTGCGCGCGGCGTTCAACATGCGCCGCAAGACGCTGGTCAACGCGCTGATGCCCGCGCTCAGCAGCTCGCTGAGCAAGGAGGAGATCGCAGAGCTGGTGCGCGCGGCGGGGCTCGAGCCCAATGTGCGCGGCGAGCGGCTCAGCCTGGCGGACTTTGCGCGCCTGACGGACACGGCGGACGCGCTGCTGTCCGAGCGGCGCTGACCATGGCGACCAGCGCGGAATTTGTCCGCTTTGTATGCGGGCAGCTGGCCGGGGCGGGGCAGATCCGCTGCCGGCGCATGTTCGGCGAATACGGCCTGTGGTGCGACGGCAAGTTCTTCGCCACCATCGAGGACGGCATGCTTTGCCTCAAGATCACGCAGGCGGGGCGTCGCCTACTGCCGGAGGCGGAGATCGTCGAGCCGCACGAGGGGGCGCGCTTCCTGTATGTGGCCGAGCTGGACGACCGGGATTTTCTGGCGTCGCTCGTGCGCGCCACCTGCGCAGAGCTGCCCGATCGGAAAAAATGAGAAAAGGACGTGCGGCGGCACGTCCTTTTGTTTATTCAAAAATTCTGCGCCGCGCGCCGCGGACTGCGTGCATTGAATTGCCGCATGGCGGCAGATAGAGGATGGCGGCTTGCGGGCTGCCCATAGGGTGCGTGTAGTGCACTTTTACTGATAATGCCGCAGGGTCTCGCGGTAGCAGGCGACGATGTCGTGCAGCATATCCATCTGGGTGAAATCGCTCTGGTAGGCGATGTTGATCTCGCGCACCATGCTCAGGTTTTCGACCGGCAGCACGGCGATCTTTTTCTTTTTCAGCTCGTCCAGACAGACGCTGCGCGGCAGGATGGACACCCCGAGGTCGCGGCGGATCAGATCCTTGATCGTGGCGATGTTGTCCAGCTCGAGGATCACGTTGAATTCGCTCAGGTCCATGTTGTTGCTCTCCAGATGGGCGACAAACAGGTTGCGCGTGCCCGAATTGGGCAGGCGCAGGATCATGCGCTCCTTTTTCAGCTCGCCCAGCGAGATCATGCCGCGCTTTGCAAAGGGGTGGTTGACCGAGACCGCGAGCACCAGATAATCGGTATCCATGAGCAGGTAGCGGATGCCCGGGTCCGCGATCCGTCCCTCGACGATCGCCAGATCGATCTCATAGGACTTGAGTTTGCTATAAAGATTTTTTATGGTGCCTGTGATCATTTTGATCATAACGTGATCGTTCTGCGCGCAGTAATTCGCCAGCGCCTCGGCGATCGGGTTGCTCTCCGCCGTGTGGGTGACGCCGATGGTCAGGTGCGAGATCAGGCGCTTGCTGTCCTGCAGGTCGCGCTGCAGGCTCTGGTAAAGCCCCAGCATTTTTTTCGCGCATTTGACAACTTCCTCGCCCTCACGCGTCAAAACCACCCGTCCGCCGCGCCGGTCGAACAGGGAAACGTGCAGCTCTTCCTCCAGCGCCCGAATGTGGTGGCTGACCGCGGGCTGGGTGATGGACAGCTTTTTGGAGGCGGCGATAAAGCTGCCGCACTCATAAACCTGCAAAAGCGAGTAGAGCTTGGGATCGAGCATGACAGACCTCCTATAATATATCATTATGATGCGCTTAATAATTCTAATTTTACATTATAGAGTTCTTTGGATATACTGTAACTATACCGGATCCGGCAGGAAAAAGCAAGGGAGATGAGGTCATGTACAGCAGAAAAGATCATCCCTATGGCGTTTACGGCAGCCTGCCCATGCAGGCGGCGCTTGGCCTGTACCTGCCGCATGTGGAAGAACCCGCCGGGCCGTCCCGCCGGACGGGCATCTCCATGCGCACCGCCGGGCGGCGCAGCCGCGGCCTTGCCCTGCGGCGCCGCCTGCATCTTTTCAAATAAACGGAGGAGGAATGCATATGACACTGGCTACCTATCTCAACAGCCAATTTTCCGCCCTGCAGGAGCTGGATTTCTTTGTCCGGATCCTGCTTGCGTGCGTGTGCGGCGCCTGCATCGGCGTGGAGCGCAGCCGCCGGCTCAAGGAGGCCGGCATCCGCACGCATGTCATCGTCTGCTGCGCGGCGGCGCTGATGATGATCGTTTCCAAATACGGGTTTGCGGACCTGACCAGTGCGGCGGGCGCGGTGTTCAACGGCACCCGCGGCGCGGATCCGGCCCGCGTGGCCGCGCAGGTCGTCAGCGGCATCAGCTTTCTGGGCGCGGGCGTGATCTTCAAGCACGGCAACACGATCAAGGGGCTGACCACGGCGGCCGGCATCTGGGCCACAGCCGGCATCGGGCTGGCGATCGGAGCCGGCATGTTTGTCGTGGGCATTTTCACAACGGTAGTGGTGGTGGTCTCGCAGATCCTGACGCACCGCAGCGGGGGCAAGCTGGACGCCGCCCCGACCTGCCGCCTGCAGTTCACGGTGTCCGGCAGCGATGCGTTCCCAGTCCCATTTTCCGACCTGATCGCTGCGCACCGGATCCAGCTGGTGAGCAGCACCGCCACGCGGGAGGCGGACGGCAGCCTGCGCTATGACGTCACCATCCGCGCGCCGCAGGAAGAGACCCTGCACGGCATCCAGTGCCTGCTGGAAGCGGCAACCGTGCGCAGCGTGGTGTGTCAGTCCGGCCAGTGAGCGCGGGTGCGGCTGCGCAGCAAAGGCGGAGGAAAAAAGAAAAGGCGCTGATCCCAAACGGGGTCAGCGCCTTTTGCGCAGGGAAACGGGTGGCATTGCGCCTGCCTGAGCCGGTGGCTCATTCCAGACCAAATGCGCTGCAGCTCCGGTAGTCGCCGGGTGACATCCCGACCATTTTTTTGAACGTGCTGTAAAAATAATTGCGGTTGTAGATCCCCACCATGCCTGCGATGGCGCTCGCGCTGTGTTCGGTCGTCCGCAGCAGATGCTGCGCCTCCCCAATGCGGCGGTGCTTGAGATATTGGATGGGGGAGAGGTCGTACAGCGGCTGGAACACATGGATGATATGGCTGGGCGTGAAATGGAACAGCGCAGCCAATCCGGTCAGCGAAACGTCGTCCCGGAAGTTCTCGTCCAGATAGGACAGGATCTGCATGGGCAGCGCGGACGGATGCAGCGGGGCGATATGCAGCTCAGGGAGCGCCGCCAGCTGCAGGAGCAGCGCGGCAAGCAGCTGGTCCCGCGCTGCGGGCAGCAGCGACAGATCGCGCACGAGGTGGAGCAGGGAATCAATGTCCGGATGCGCGCGCATGGAAAACAGCAGGCAGCCCTGCGGCGCCGCGCCGCCGGCCGGCGCGGAAAACAGCAGCGTGGTCATATGGGTATCGCCGCCTCCGGGAAGGAGCGCATGGCATACGCCGGGCGGGAGCAGCAGCACGTCGCCGCCGCCCGCCAGATAGGTGCCGCCGCCGGACTGGAAGCAAAATCCGCCGGTGTGCAGGATGTACAGCGACCAGCGCGCCGGGTCGCAGTGAAAGTGCTGCGGCACGACCGGCCGGCTGTCCAGCAGGCAGTCCAGATGGGCGGAAGCGAAATGGGGTAATGCGGATGCCATGGGGTACTCCTTTGTGTTACAGCAGGTTGTCGATATTATAGCGGAAAAGGATGCGGATGTCGGTGTGATACAGCTCTTTTTCCGGCGAGCGGTGCATGTGGATCAGGTCGGAGAGCAGCTGCATGGGCAGCGTGCCCTGCACCTCGGCATCCTGACCGAGCACGAAGTCGATCACCCCGTCGCGCACATACTGCAGGTTGCTGGGGATCTCATCGTGCAGGATCAGGTGCACCTTGCCCGCAAGGCCGGTCTCGATCAGCGCGCGGCACGCACCCTCGTAGCCCGACGTGATGGCGTAGATGCCGGCAATGTCCGGATGCGTGCGCAGCAGCTGCAGGGTGGCGTGGTAGGTGCACTCGTCGTCATCGTCGTTGGCCACGCGCGTGACTAAATACTGGATGTCCGACGGCTGCGAGCACAGCTCGGTTTGGAAGCCGCGCAGGCGGTTGGTGTAGGCGCTGTGGTTTTCCGACGGGCCGACGATGGGGGAGACCAGCCCGCGCCCGCCGGTGGCCAGACGCATGAGCGCGGCGGCGGTGCGGCCGGCGGCCGCGCTGTCCTGCCCGACATAGCAGAGGCGGCGGCTGTCCGGCAGGTCGGTATTAAAGGTGATGATGGGGAGCTTGCGCTTTTCTGCCAGATCGTTGAGCCGGTTTTCCACCAGATAGTTGTTCAGCGGCATGATGGCCAGACCGTCGATCTTGTGGTTTTCCACCAGATCGTCCACCATGCGGACCTGCTCGACCGGATCGAGCGAGCGGGACAGGCGGAAGATCACGTCTGTGCTGAATACAGACAGCTGCTGCGCTTCCCGGCGGCAGACCTCGAGCAACGCCTGCACAAAGGCGTTCTGCACCGAATGCAGCACAATGCCGAGCCGGATGGGATGCGCGGCGCGGGAAAGCGCCATCCCGGCGCGGTTGGGGGTATATCCGTATTCAGCTGCGACCTTTTTGATCTGCTCTGCGACGGCCGGGCGCACATTGCCTTTGTTGTGCAGCGCACGGTCGACCGTGCCGCGGGACACGCCGCAGATTTCTGCGATCTGATTGATGGTAATCGCCAATTTGATACACCTCGGTTCGGAAAATGGGGGAACCTTTCCCATTTGTGGTGATTTCATCTTATCATATAGAAAAGAAGAAGTCCATAATGTGTACAGAAAATTGCTATACATAAAATTGTGCTCGTTCACGGCGACGAAAAATTTTACACCGGATGGACGCCGGACGCGCTTTTCCGGCAAATGGAGATTTGCGGCGGAAATGCAGCTGCAAACCGAATAGATTGAATAAAAATGAGAAAAATGCGCACAAAGATGCGAAAATAAGCAAAATATCAGACGGATATGGTGCAGAAATGCGGCGCGCGGGACGCGGCCGGAAACCGCGGTCGTTTTGCATAATTGCCAAAGGGGAAAACCGGTCAATCGGTGCAAGATTACAATTTTGTGGAGACAGAGTGACAAAATGCTGGGAACGGTCACTGTGAATATTGCGCGAAATCCGAAAATCGGTTGACACGATCATATTTTTGGTATAAAACTAAGTTACAGCAAGCGAAATGCCGCGATTACACAATTTGTGAACGGGCACAGCTTGAAAAAACGAAGAGAAAGTCGAGGGAGAAATTATGATGAAAAAGAGACTTCTGGCCGCTTTGATGGCATCCGCCATGATGGCTGCAACGCTGGCGGGCTGCGGCAACACCAGCAGCGAGAGCACCACCCCCGAGGGCGGCGAGACCGCTGAGACCGGCGGCGACGGCTACAGCATGACCCTGATCATGTCGCTGCGCGATGAGTTCCTGAGCACGCTGGAAGCCGGCGCGCAGTCCGCAGCGGCGGAGCTGGGCGTCACCCTCTCCACGCAGGACGCCAACAACGACGCGAGCAAGACCATCCAGTTCATCGAATCCGCGCGCAACGCGGGCGATGACGCGGTTCTGGTCAATCTGGTCGACGCGGCCACCGCACAGCAGTGCATCGAGGCGGCCGGCGACATGCAGATCGTATTCGTCAACCGCGTACCGCAGGATACATCGGTGCTGGGCGGCAATGCAGCGGCGGTCGTTTCGGACGAGAACCAGTCCGGCGGCTATCAGGGCCAGTTCCTCGCGGACTACTTCAAGGCCAAGGGCCAGACCGACGTCCGTTACCTCATGCTGCAGGGCACGCTGGGTCTGGTACACACCGAGCAGCGTTCGGCTTCTGTTATTCAGGGCATGAAGGACGGCGGCCTCAACCCGATCGAAGCGGCGGCCCCGCTGGTAGCGGATTATGACCGCGCGGTAGCGATGGACATGATCTCCCCGCTGCTGAGCACCACCGAGTTTGACTGCATCATCGCCAACAACGACGCCATGGCGCTCGGCGCTGTGGAAGCCATGCAGGCGCAGGGCATGGACCCGACCTCGATCCCGATCGTCGGCATCGACGCGACGGTTGACGGCATCCAGGCGCTCAAGGACGGCACGCTCGCGATGACCGTATTCCAGGACGCCAACGGCCAGGGCTACGGCGCTGTAAAGGCTGCGGTCAACCTGATCGAGGGCAACCCGATCAACGACGGCACGGATTACGAGACCGACGAGACCGGCAACATCGTTTGGGTACCGTTTGAGCCTGTCACTCCGGAGAATGTAGCGGATTACGAATAAGACATGACGAGAGGAAAGGGACATTTGCCATAGCGATGTCCCTTTCCCTGAATAAAACGAGATATTGGGGTGAAAAGCAGTGAGTCAAGAGTATATCCTGGAGATGACCGATATCGTCAAGGAGTTCCCCGGCGTGCGCGCGCTCAAGGGCGTTCAGCTCAAGGTGCGTCCCGGCACGGTTCACACCCTGATGGGCGAGAACGGCGCGGGCAAATCCACGCTGATGAAATGCCTGATCGGTATCCATCCGCCAACCTCGGGCAAAATCGTCTTTGAGGGCAAGGAAGTACATTTCAAAAACACGCTGGAAGCGCTGAATTCCGGTATATCCATGATCCATCAGGAGCTTTCCCCGGTTCCGGAGCGCAGCGTGTGCGAGAACCTGTGGCTGGGCCGCGCGCCGCGCAAGGGCCTGATCGTAGACCACAAGAAGATGCGTCAGGACAGCATCGACCTGTTCCAGAAGCTGGGTCTCGATGTTGACCCGGACGAAAAGATGGGCAACCTGACGGTTGCCAAAATGCAGATGGTGGAGATTGCCAAGGCGGTTTCCTATGACAGCCGCATCGTCATCATGGACGAACCGACGTCCTCGCTGACCGACGCGGAGGTCGAGCACCTGTTCCGCATCATTGCGGAGCTCAAGGCAAAGAACGTAGCGATCATTTACATTTCGCATAAAATGGACGAGATCTTCCGCATCTCGGACGATATCACGGTCTACCGCGACGGCGAGTACATCGCCAGCGACCGCGCGGAAAACCTGAACGTCGACAAGGTCATCCAGCTGATGGTCGGCCGCGAGGTGACGGAGATGTTCCCCAAGGTGGACTGCCCGATCGGCGACACCATCCTCAAGGTGGAGAATCTGTCCGCAGGACGCGCGGTCAAGAACGTCTCGTTCGAGCTGCACCGCGGCGAGATCCTCGGCATGGCCGGTCTGGTCGGCGCGGGCCGCACCGAGACCGCGGAGGCCATCTTCGGCATGCGCACGGTGACCGGCGGCAAGATCTACAAGGACGGCAAGGAGCTGCACATCAAGTCGCCGGAGGATGCGATCGCCAACAAGATCGGCCTGCTGACCGAGGACCGCCGCGGCAACGGCATCGTCGGCCTGCTGAGCATCAAGGACAACACCGTGCTGGCCAACCTGAAAAAATACGGTTTCCCGCTCAACCACAAGAAGATGCGCGAGGACACCGAGGAGTACGTCAAAAAGCTCAACACCAAAACGCCGTCGATCGACACGCCGATCCAGAACCTGTCGGGCGGCAACCAGCAGAAGGTGCTGGTCGGCCGCTGGCTGCTGACCGACCCGGACATCCTGATCGTGGACGAACCGACCCGCGGCATCGACGTCGGCGCCAAGTCGGAGATCCATTCGCTGATCACCAAGCTGGCGGGCGAGGGCAAGGCCATCATCATGATCTCCAGCGAGCTGCCCGAGGTCATGGGCATGTCCGACCGCATCGTGGTCATGCACGAGGGCATTATGACTGCCGTCGTCGACCGCAAGGACTTCTCGTCCGAACTCATCCTGAAATATGCAACCAGTGATGTGCCGTATCAGCCCGCTGACGGCAAGCAATAAGAAAAGAGGGGAACAGCATGCAAAAATCATTTGACAAGAAAAAATTTCTGTCGCAGAACTCCATTTGGCTGGTGCTGATCGTTCTGGTCATCATTATGAGTATTGCACAGCCCAGCTTTTTCTCGGTAAACAACCTGCTGACGCTGCTCTCGGGCGAGGCGGTCAAGGGCATCATGGCCTTCGGCGTCATGTTCGCCATCCTGTCCAAGGGCATCGACCTGACGATCGGCGCATCGGCCGCGCTGGTCGCCGTTATCACGGCTTCGCTCGTGCAGCCGGCTGACTACGCCAACGCGATCCTGCCGGGTCTGGGCACGCTGCCGGCGCCGCTGGTATTCCTGATCGGTCTGGCGCTCGGCGCTGTCATCGGCGGCATCTACGGCGCAATCATCGCCTACACCAAGATCCCGCCCTTCATCGCGACCCTCGGCGCGCAGCTGATCTGCCGCGCTTCCGCTAAGATCTACACCAACCGCCCGGTTTCCAACCTGTCCGATGACTTCCGTTTTCTCGGCTCCTATCGAATCGGCGGCGTGTTCCCGATCATCATTATCGTATTCTTCGTGATGTTTGCCATCTCGGCCTTCCTGCTGACCCAGACCCGCTTCGGCAAAAACGTGTATGCCATCGGCGGCAACGATCAGGCGGCGCGTGTGGCCGGCATCAATGTGGAAAAGAACCTGATTCTGGTTTACATCTGGTGCTCGGTATGCGCGGCGATCGCCGGCATGCTGCTGGCGGGCCGTTCCGGCTCCGCTGACCCGGCGAATACCGGCCTGAACTACGAGCTGGACGCCATCGCGGCGGCCACCGTAGGCGGCACCTCCCATACCGGCGGTATCTGCCGCGTATCCGGCGTACTGGCTGGTATCCTGATCCTCGGCGTTATCAACAACGGTCTGGTCATGCTCAAGGTCGACGACAATATGACCAATATCGTCAAGGGCCTGATCATTGTCGGCTCGGTTGTGCTTGATATGCGCAAGAACGCCAAGCGCGCGTAATTTCGATCCTACCTCTCTCTTTTTTTCGTGCAGGATCTGGGGCCGCCGGACGCGGTCCCGGAGCCTGTACAGAAAAGCGTTTTTCTATTTTTAATAACCGCACGATTTTGCATCGTGAAAGGAGCAACAACCATGAAAATCGGATTCAACGAAGCGAACGACCGTTTTTGCAAGGACCATTCGGTGATGAAGGA
>CALWJG010000039.1 GCA_944380945.1 uncultured Agathobaculum sp.
CATAGGGGAAGGCGACGTGCATCGCCATCGGGCAGAGCGCGCCGCGCTCGGTGTCAAAGTCAAAGCTGTCGCCCGGCCGGTGGCCGCGGTGGCAGCCCTTGGGGCCGCGCCGCTCGACAAGCGTGATGCGGATCTTGGGGCGCGCCATGCTCACACCTCGCCGAAAAAGCGCCGGATCTCAGCCTCCGCGGTCTCGGGCGCGTCCGAGCCGTGGATGACGTTATAGGTCGTCGAGCTGGCGAAATCGCCGCGGATGGTGCCGGGCATCGCGTCCTCGTTTTTGGTCGGGCCCATGAGCGTGCGCATGCCCTGAATGACGTTCTCGCCCTCCACGACCATGGCGACCACCGGGCCGCTCGTCATGTATGCGACCGTTTCCGGGAAAAACGGCTTGTCCACGATATGCGCGTAGTGCTCGCGCAGGATGGCCTCATCCAGCTGCATGGTCTGCATCCGGGCGATGCGGTAGCCCTTGCGCTCGATGCGCGCGATGATCTCGCCTGCGATGCCGCGCTGCAGCGCATCCGGCTTGAGCATGATGTAGGTTCGTTCCATTGTTGCTTCGCCTGCTTTCCTTGTAAATTCTGTTACCAGTATACCACAGCCGGACGGCCGGGCACAACCGCCGCCTTACAGCGAAACATAGGTCGGCTCGTGATGCAGCGCGGGCAGGATCCTGCCCGTCAGGTCGGCGGTGGCGATGCGCAGGGACGAGGTGTTGCGGCAGGGATGGCAGCCGAAGTATTCATGCGCGAGCGCGTCGCGGTCGATCACCAGCCGCACGCGGTTTTCCGGGTCGTTCAGCAGGCCGAGCACGGACACCGACCCGGGCGTGACGCCCAGATATTCCCGCATGTGCGCTTCGTCCGCAAAGGACAGGCGCGAGCAGCCCAGCTGCGCGGAGAGCTCCTTGGTGCGGAACGGCTTTGCGCCCGGCATGAGGAGGAGCGTGAACTGGGTCTTCTGCCGGTTGCACAGGAACAGGTTTTTGCAGATCTCGATGCCGAGCATGCGCTCCACCTCGCCGCAGGCCTCGATGGAGGGCGTTTCGCTGTGGTCGGCGCGCTGGTAGCGCACGCCGAGGCCGTCCAGAAAATCATAGCACGCGATCTCGACCGCATCGCGGCCGGCGCAGTCGGCCGGACGGCCGTCGTACAGGGTGGGGTCAAGGGTGAAATTGTCCATGAGGTATGGTCTCCTATTTGTAATATTTTAGATATAAATTTCGATTTGTATTACATGGTGTGCGGATCGACACCGCGCGCCAGCGTGCGCAGCACGGGCACGGTCAGCACGATGGCGAGCACGAAGGCGCATACGTCGCTGACCGCCTGACACATCTGCACGCCCTCCAGCCCGAGGAACGCGGGCAGCAGCAGCGCCGCCGGGATGAAGAACAGCCCCTGCCGCGCCGCGGCCACGATGCTCGCGCGCACAGTCATGGCGATGTTTTGCAGCAGCATGTTGCACATGGTCGTCCATGCCATGAGCGGGAAGGAGATGCACTGCCAGCGCATGGTGGCCGTGCCGATGCGGATGACCTCGGGGTCGTCCGCGCGGAAAACGGCGATGATCTGCGGCGCGAAGATCCAGCCCACGACCGCGAGCACCAGCAGCACGACCGAGGAAGCCTTGACGCAGAAGCGGAAGCCGCGCGTGACGCGGTCATACTTGCGCGCGCCGAAGTTGAAGCCGCACACCGGCTGGAAGCCCTGGCCGAAGCCGATCATCGCCGAGCCGGCGAACTGCGCCACGCGGGTGACCACGCTCATCGCGGCGATGGCCGCGTCGCCGTAGGGGCGGGCGGCGGTGTTCAGGCAGGTGACCGCAATAGACGCCAGCCCCTGCCGGCACAGGCTGGGCACGCCGCCGCCCGCGAGCGCGGCGTACCGCGCGCGGCTGGGCGAAAACAGGCGCAGCCGGATGCGGATGCCGCCGGAGAGGCGGACGCCCGCCAGCAGCAGGCAGAAGCTGATCAGCTGGCTCAGGATGGTGGCATAGGCCGCGCCGGCGATGCCCATGTCAAACACGAAGATGAACAGCGGGTCGAGGCCGATGTTGAGCACGCCGCCCGAGACCAGCCCGACCATCGCATAGGTCGCGTTGCCCTGCAGGCGCAGCTGGTTGTTGAGCACGAGCGACGCGGTCATCCACGGCGCGCCGAGCAGAATGGGGCACATATAGTCGAGCGCATAGGGCAGGATGGTGTCCGTTGCGCCGAGCAGGCGCGCGAGCGGGGTGTGGAAGAGCAGGCCGGCGGCCAGAATGACCGCGCCCGCGCCGAGCGCGGAGAAAAAGCCGGTCGCGGCCATGCGCTCGGCCTCCTCGCGGTGCTTTGCGCCGAGCTGGCGCGAGATGTAGTTGCCCGAGCCCTGCCCGAAGAAAAAGCCGACCGCCTGAATGACCGCCATCAGCGGGAACACCACGCCGACCGCGCCGGTCGCGCTCGTGCCGAGCCAGCCGACGAAAAACGTGTCCGCCATGTTGTAGATCGAGGTGATGAGCATGCTGATGATGGTCGGCACAGCCATCTTGCAGATCAGCGGCTCGACCGGCGACTCGGTCAGCTGTTTGTATTTGCGGGTCTGCGCATCCTCAGCCATGGCGCGCCGCCTCCTTTTCCACGATCTCGCACAGCCAGTCCACCATGCGGTCAAAGCTCTCGCCCGACGCGGCGAGCGGAAGCTGGAAAAAGCCCGCCGCGGTCAGCGCGCAGTAGCCGTGCAGCGCGCTGCGGATGGTGCGCGACAGGTGGACGCGTTCCGCGTCGGCAAACCCATAGGGCGTCAGCACATTGCTGAACAGCTGCATGAACGCGTGCTTGCGCGCGATCAGCTCCGGGTCGGTGAAGCGCGGCAGCGACACCATCGCGCGGTAAAGCGCGGGCTGCTCGCGCGCAAAATCGCGGTAAGCGGCGGCGAGCGCGCGCAGCGCCGCGGTGCCGGCCTTGCCGGCCATCGCCTCCTCCAGCGTCTGCATCATGCGGTCCAGCGCGAGCTCGGCCAGACGGGCGTTCAGCTCGGGCAGCCCCTGCAGGTGGTTGTACAGCGAGGCGGTCTTGACGCCGAGCGCGTCCGCCAGCTCGCGCAGCGTGAGGTTTTCCGCGCCCTTTTGTTCGGCGAGCGCGGCCGCCGCACCCACGATCTCTTCGCGGGTCAGTCCCTTTCGCGGCATATGGTTCCCCTCCAAACTAACAGGATTAGTTTTTATGGTATCATCATAAACTAATGGAATTAGTTTGTCAAGCGCGCGGATAGCAAAAAGGCCGCCGCAGGGCGGCAGCCTTTGATCAGGAACACAGGATGACAAACACAAACAGCGCGCAGAGCAGGACGGCGGCGGAGAATAACAGAAGAGTACGGTTCATAGGATTATTCTCCGGGAACATCGGATTGATAGAACAGGCGATAAATAATATGCGCATAAGCGGAGAACATTTGGCTATACCCTTCAAGCCCTTCGTGTATTGCCCCGTTTTCCAAATAGGAAATACTGATATAATTGTCCCAGATGGACTGCAAGCGGTCTCCCCGATCAATTGCGGCTAAGATAACATCCGCTGTGTGGGAGGCATCTGGTAATTCCGCTACCAGCTGTTCTACCCGGTTACAGGTTTCAAAAAGCGGTGTTTCCGGGTAAGAAACGCCCTGCATGGTATGGACTGCATTCTGGATCTGCACAACATTTTGGCGGATTCCTGCGCGGTCGTCAGTATTATTAAAAATAGCATTTCGCGTTTGCTCAATCAGAGATGAAATTGTATTGGAGGCGTCGAAAACAGTACGGACAAAATGCTCTCCTTGTTGTTTTTGTGCGTCGGTCATCGGGGTGCGCAGGAAGATCTCCTGATTAAGCCTGAGTTCGCCCTGCGTAGTTATGTAGTCGGTTTGATACCAGCCAACTTCAAAACCACACAACTCCCCAATCGAGCGCACGGGCAGATAAGTAGTGCCCAGATAGACGATGGGATAGATTTCCTGCCTGTTTTCGGTATAGAACTGCCGCTGCACACCGTCCATAACGAGCTTGCGTTCGGGTGCAAGTACAATCGCTCCGGCTGGAATTCCTGCATTAAAGTCATATGCCCAATCAGCGCCTCCGGATGTGTAGAAAACAGGTGTCTTGTCTCCCTCAAAATAAATCGTTTGTGATGCCTCGTCCCAGCGTACATTTTTGCCCAGCCAGTCGGCAGCGGAACGGACAGGGATATAGGTTGTGCTTTGGTACTGTAGAGGCAATACTTCGCGTCCATTTCCATCCAGCAGATATACGGAAAAACCATTCACATGTATATGCTCATTAGGAGAAAGCGTAGTTTCATTTGTAATATCAACTGTTCCAAAGGCAATGGTTCCCGCCGCCAGCGCCCCCACGCCCAGCCCGGACACAAGCAGGCAGGCGGTCAGCGCCAGCGCAGTCAGCTTTGCCAACAGCTTTACGGGCTTCTGTCTTGCGATCATAATAAATCTCCTCTCTATCTCGCGTCCGCCGGCGCTCATGGATGTGGTCAGCGGCGGGGCTTTCACGCCCGCTGCCGCGAACGCCAGCACGGCTTTCATGTACGCCGTGCGCCCTGCGCTGTCCATCTTGCCGGTCACGGCGAGGTCGCAGGCGGTCTCGCAGCTCCGGTGCAGCAGTCTTGTCGCCAGATACGCGAATGGGTTCCACCAGTGCATGCACTGCACCAGCGCGGCCAGCCACTTGCGGGCAAGGTCACGGCTTTTCAGGTGGTGCAGCTCGTGCAGCAGGGCGGCGTGCAGGTCCTCCGCTGAAAAATCCCCCCACGGGAGCAGGATGAACGGACACATAAGCCCCGCCAGCGCAGGCGCGCGCACGAGTCCGGTGCGGTACAGCCGCACCCGCCGCCGTACCCCGGCCTCGGCGCGGCAGATCTCGAGCAGCGCGCACACCTCGACCGGCTCGCGCTGCCTTTTCAGCCGCCGCCGGAACACAGCGTACGGAACCAGCGTGCGGCACAGCAGGAGCGCTGCGCCCGCGCCCCACACCGCGAGCACGATCCCGGCTGGGAACGGCTGCGGCTGCGCTGCCGCTTCGTCATGCACGGACGGGACGGGCTGTGCCTGTTCCGGCTCGGCGGCCGCCTGTACCGGTTCGGCCTGCACGGTTTGCACGGGTTCAGCGACGGCGGGCGGCGTGTCCTGCGCCTGCGGCGCAGGCTGCTCGGGCAGCAGGGTGGAGAGCGGCGGCAGCGCGAGCCACACCGGCAGCGCGTACGCCAGCAGCACGAGCGTCGCTGCATTTTTGAGCCATCGCGCGGGCAGGAACCGCCGCGCGAGCGGCGCGAGCACGCAGACTGCCAGCGTCAGCACCGCGCCCGTCACGGACAGGGTACACAGCGTGCAGAGCACCTCGGTTTTCATAAAAATCCCCCCGATCGCGCGTCATTTCAGCCCGAATTTCTCGCGGATCTCCTCGATATCGTCCGCGGTGACCTCGTCGCACGCGACGAGCGCGGCGAGCAGGTCGCTTGCGCGGCCGTCGAACAGCCTGCCGAGGAACGAGCGGGTCTCACGCTTTTTGTAATCGTCCTCCGCGATCAGCGGGCGGTAATAATACGCCTTGCCGCGCTTTTCGTGTCCGATGGCCTGCTTTTCCGCCATGCGGCCGAGCAGGGTGGACACGGTCGAGAACGACCAGCCGGTCTCCGGCTCGAGCCGCCTGGCGATCTCCGCGGACGGCAAAGGCTCGCCCGCGCGCCAGAGCAGCTTCATAACGGTCAGCTCCGCGTCGGACAGGGTATGCTTGCCGGACATGGGAATCCCTCCTTGCATTTCAAACTACATATGTGGTTTGATTAAATATTACAACTGTGGTTGAAATATGTCAAGCGAATTTCTGACAAAATACGGGAATCATTTCTGTACAGCTTGACATGTATCGGTGCTCGATATATAATACATATATCGAACACCGATATAAGGAGGGATGGACCATGACGATCGACAAGAGCCTGCTCGCCGGCAGCACGGGGCTGCTCATCCTGCGCCTGCTCGAGGAGGAGGACCTGTACGGCTACCAGATGATCGACCGGCTGCGCCGGCGGTCGGACGAGACGTTTTCGCTCAAGGCGGGCACGCTGTACCCGCTGCTGCACACGCTGGAAAACCAGCGCCTCGTGCAGTCCTATGAGCGGGCGGAGGGCGCGCGGGTGCGCAAGTATTACCACCTGACCGACGAAGGGCGCGCGCGGCTGGCGGAAAAGACCGAGGAATGGCGGCAGTTTGCCGGCGCGGTCGAGCGCGTGCTGCAAGGGGGCGAGAACCATGCGTTTGCCTGAGGAGCAGAAAAAGGACGCGCTGCAGCCGCAGGACAGGGCGGCGCAGGACCTGCCCGCGGCGCTGCGCGGGTGGCTGGACGACGCGACCGGCCAGATGCGCTGGAAGCGGGCGCGCCCGGTGGCGGCCCGGGAGCTGGCCGACCACCTGACCGACCAGTACGAGGCGTTTCTGGACGAGGGCATGGACGAGGACGAGGCCGCGCAGGCGACCGCCCGCGAGATGGGCGACGCGGTCGAGACCGGCACCCTGCTCGACCGCGCTTGGCGGCCCCGGCCGGACTGGGTCATGCTGGGGATCGTGCTGGCGGTCGCGGCGGTGGGGCTGGGGCTGCATGCACTATGGCTGGGGCTGCCCAGCTATTCCGGCCCGATCATGCCGTTTGACTATGTGAAGGTGTTGGGTCTGGGTGCTGGCTTCCTTTTGGCCGGATATTTTCTGGACTATACCTGCTTGGGAAGAAATTTTGGAGACCTATGCAAGCTCTGGATCGCGGTCAATGCGATAGCAATCTTGATTTGGATGGTAACCGTTGGACAGCGCATCCGTCCGGAACACACGTTGTGGCTGTTCCCGCTGGTGTTCGCCGCGATCATTTATAACCAGCGGGGAAAAGGGACGACAGGGCTGCTTGTCTGCGCGCGCAAATTCTTACTGCTGTACCTGCCGCTGCTGGTATATAACGGGCTCATGCTGCTGTTCAATTATTTGTACATCGTCTACCGTCCGCTGGAAGGGGATATGCTGGTGATCACGCTGGTCTGTACGGCCCTGCTTTTTGGCGCAGTGCGGCGCGGCTGGTTCGGTGCACCGCGGTATAAATTACTGCCGCGCGTGCTGCTGGTGCCCGCCGCGGGGGCGGCCTGTACAGGGATATCCTTTTTGCTGTTCCAACTGCTGCGTGGGCGGATCGCATCGGTTTTTGCAGACCCGTCGTTGGCCGTCAATCCCATCACCGAGATTTTTGGGCATACCTATGGGCAGGAGACGGTTTCCATGATCCGGGGCGTGCTGTTTCCGAAAGCCAACGAAGCAACCGGCCTGATGTTCGCGGATGCAGATTATGCGGATCAATTTTTGCTGATCTGTGTTAAATCGCGCTGGGGCTGGCTGGGTTTTGCCCTGCTGATTGCCGCGCTGACTGTGCTGCTGCTGTTTGGTTTCCGTCTGGCAGTGCGGCAGAGCGGTTTGCTGGCAACGCTGGTCTGCCATGCGGTGATGCTGACGCTGACCGTGCAGGTCGTGCTGTATGTGATCCAGAATCTCGGCATACCGCTGATGGAAGCGCCCGGACTGCCCCTGCTCAGCTGGGGACGGGACGGCGTGTTCCTCTGCCAGACCATGTTCCTGCTCGGCCTGCTGCTGTCCGCGCAGCGGTCGGGCGAGCTCGAGAGCGGCCCCGCGCCGTGCCCCGCCGCCGGGCAGGCGGAAACAATGGATAGAGAGTGACGCACAGGCGGCGGGCGGTTTGCAGCCCGCCGCCGCTGTGCTATACTGAGGGCAGCCCGAACGGGCTGTCCTTTTGCGCTGCAAAAAAATCCCCTCCCGGTGTCAGGAAACCTGCCGCCCGATCGTATTGTAGGTGAAGCGGCGCTGCTGACACAGCCGACCGGCTGTTTCCAAAGGAGTTGATACACCCATGAGACAATTCGATCAAGCGGAGGCCGAGCGGCTGGTCCACACCTATTCCGACCTCATCCTGCGGCTTTCCTACACCTATCTCAAATCCACGCACGACGCGGAGGACATCTGTCAGACCGTGTTCCTAAAGCTCTTGACGGGCGGGCCGGCCTTTGACAGCCCGGCGCATGAAAAGGCGTGGATCATCCGCGCGACCGCCAACGCCTGCAAGGACGTGCTGCGCAGCGCGTTCCGGCAGCGCACGGTGGCGCTCGAGGCCGCGGCGTCAGCCGCCGCGCCCGAAGCGCCGGACAGCGAAGTGCTCGAAGCGGTGATGGCGCTGCCGGAGAACTACCGCGAGGCGGTCTATCTGCATTACTTTGAAGGCTATTCCATCCGCGAGATCGCGGCCCTGCTGGGCCGGAGCGAAGCGGCAGTCAGCGCGCACCTGAGCCGGGGACGGCACAAGCTGCGCGACGTCTTGGGAGGGAATTATTATGAACAGAGCGTATAATGATAACAATGAGTATACAAATGCGATGTCCGGCCTGCGATTCTCGGACGAGGCCAAGGCGCGCATGGTGCAGCGCCTGCTGGACGCGCAGGAACAGGCGGCGGATAACGTGGTATCCCTGCCGCGGGCGCGCAAGCGCCGCTGGCCGCGCATCGCGGCGGTGAGCGTGGCAGCGGCGGTGGTGCTGACCGTCGGCGCGAGCGCGACCGGCGTGCTCAAGACCGCGGGCGAGGCGTTCGCGGGCGTGTTCGGCCCCACGGCCGACACCGAGGTCATCGACAAGATCGGCCGCCCGGTCGGCGCGAGCGATACGTCGGGCGGCGTGACCGTCACCGCGGACGCGATCCTGTTCGACGGCTACAACTATATGCTGGCCTTCTCGGTCGCCAAGGATGACGGCACCCCGTTTGATGTGGAGACCATTCCGGATACCAATGGCAAGCTGGATCTGTTCTGGGATCGCTGGTCGAGTGACATCGGGCTGAATACGTCCGGCGGCCACGGCGGCAGCTACTTCTACGACGAGGACCCGGAGGACGCTGCGATCCAGTATGTTGAGACCATGTCCTATGATGAAGCGGTGAAAACCGGCGGCACGGTCAAAATGATGTTCGGTGATCTGCGCAATATGGATGAGACAATCGCCGAGGGAACCTGGAACCTCAAATTCAAGCTGGAGGCAGGCGATTTGTCCACCGAACTGCCTGCGGGTCAGACCTTTGCACTCAACGGAATGAACGCGACAATTGATAAGCTGGTTATCTCCCCGATCGGCTACTACCTGCGCTACACCGTGGACGAGGAAGCGGATTTCGGACAGGCGCAGAGCGGACGGGAGACCGAACAGCAGGAGCGGGAGTTGAGCCGGTTCGATGTGCCGCGCACGCTGCGCGGCAAGGACGGTACGGAGACCGACCTGATGACGGGCGGCGGCAGCGTCGAGCGGCAGGACGGCAGCACGGTCTGCATCCGCGCGGACGTGTTCGGCGCGGTCGTCCCGCTCGAGGACATCGAGAGCATCACGGTGCAGGGCATCGAGATCCCGGTACAGCAATCGTAACAAGGACACAACGGACGGCTGCCCGGCTGGGCGGCCGTCCGCCTTTGCATTTCTGAACAAAGTGTGCAGAAACAGCAAAATCCGCCCGTAAATGATTTACAAAGCCGAAACGCGGTGCTAAAATAAAGATGGAGATTGGACGGCTCGGACCATTTTCGGAGGGATTTTGGAATGGATATTTACAAGGATTTTCCGCTGCTCCGCACGGACAGCTACGCAAAGATCTTTCTGTACAACACCAATGAGACCGTCGCCTGCGTGCCCCGGCACATCATCCGGATGCGCGACAAGGTGGATCCGGATAAGCTGCAGCAGGCTGTCGAGCAGGCGCTGCTGCGCTTCCCGCACATGGTGCTCGGCGTCGAAGCGACGGATACGCAGTTCGTCTACCGCCGCAACGTGCTGCCGCCGGTCGTGCTGCCGTTCGACGGGGTCGAAAAGCGCTATACGATCGGCTCGCCCGACACGCGCGGCTACCTGTTCCTCGTCGGCTATGAGGGGAACACCATCACCATGGAATACCAGCACTCGATCTCGGACGGGCGCGGGTTTGAGGAATTCATCCGCTGCGTGCTGTTCCAGTATCTGCAGCTGTGCGGCTGCCCGGTTGAGAACGACGGCTCGGTGCGCGGCATGGACACCCTCTGGACGCCGGACGAGAGCGCCAACGGCTATGAGCAGCTCGCGGATCAGGAGTTCTCGCCGGACGGCATCTGGAAAAAGCCCGAGGCGGCCCACGCATGGGATCTGACCGATCTGGGCGACGCGCCCGAGATCGTCACTGAGGTCACGTTCCCCTTTGCCGCGCTGCACGATTACGGCAAGTCGATCGGCGTCAGCCCGCTGTCCATCGTCGCGCCGCTGCTCATGCGCGCATTTGACCGCAAGTTCGGCGAGCCGGATAAGCCGGTCATCTCGCAGATCCCGGTCGACCTGCGGCCGCTGCTGCCCACGCCGACCACGCGCTATTTCATCTGCTTCATCGACCTGCCCTATCTGCCCGAATACCGCGATTTGCCCCTCGAAGAGGTGTTCCGCCGCACCAAGGCGTTTCTGAACAGCCAGATGGAGCGCGAGCAGCTGCTCTACCGCGCCAAGGCCGCGGCCGACCGCTGCCTGCAGCTGCATGAGGCGGATATGCCGCTGGCGGACAAGATGGCCGCGGGGCAGAAGGTGTGCAAGGACTTCGTGCTCGAGGACAGCTTCCTGATCACCAATGTCGGCCGGTTCAAGCTGCCGGAAAGCTGCATGCCCTATGTGCTGGATTACGGCGCGATCCTGCCGTGTGCGGCGCAGCCGTTCGCCATGCTGGTGTCCTCCTTCGGGGACAGGATGAAGCTCTCGGTCGCCCAGCGCGACCACGATATGCAGGTGGTCGAGGACCTGACCGCCGGCCTGCAGGAGATCGGCGTGCAGGCGCAGACCATGTCCTATCCGTTCCGCATGACCCGTTACAACGGGCTGGAATGCGGCCAGCGATAAACAGCGGCCTGCCGTACAGAAAATGGCAATAAGACAAAACAGGGCGGCGCCCTTTGCGGGGAGCCGCCTTCCGCTTGTCGAAAAAGTCTTCGCGCCGCAGGCGCGCATTCAAACAGAAAGCAGCGGTGGAACCGCTGCTTTCATAAAATCCGGGGACATGCGCCTCGGTTTGCTCTCATTTTACCGCCGCACGGCGGCGGAATGAGGATGGAGGCCTACGGGCTATACAAACCGCTGTCAAGTGTACCCGTGGAGCGCACGCGGACAGCGGAATATTCGTTTAGGCCGTAGTCCGCTGACCGCTTTCCGCCGCGCAGCGGCGGCTATTCAATGAGTGCAACTGTAGTTTCAAATGAGGGGCTGTTCGAAAAACCATGTTTTTCGACAGTCTCAGCGCTGTGCCCTCCGGCACAGCGCTTTGCTTTTACAGTTTTTCCAGCAGCTGCTTGAGCCACGCCTCGTTCATGGCGGGCGTGTCCCGCAG
>CALWJG010000040.1 GCA_944380945.1 uncultured Agathobaculum sp.
GAGCCTTTCCGGCTGGGTGCTGGGACGGCGGCGCAGGGCGCCCCGCCGCCGCATGACCGCGGTCATTCCCATCACAGCGGCGCGGCGGTACGCGCGCTCGGGCGCCCGATAAACAAAAAAGGCTTCGGAACAGCGTTCCGAAGCCTTTTCAGTCATGCAAAGGGGCGTTAGTCCGCCGCGGCGGGCGCTTGCTGCGCGGCGCCCTGCTTTTCCAGCACGCGCCGGAGCGTCTCCAGCGCGGCCAGCACCGCGATGCCGCCCAGGAAACCGGGCAGGCTGAAGGTGGACAGGTCGAGCGGCGGCTGCGGCTCGGCCAGCGTCGCCGGACCCATGACGATCGCATACAGCGAACCCAGCATCAGGCCGAGGATGAAAAAGACCATCTGCGGGCGGAACTGCTCGAGCGCCCTGCGGATCAGGCGGATGGACAGCGCAATGCCGCACAGCACGCCGCAGCCGAACAGGATCAGGCCGGGCAGCACGGCGAGATTGAGGTGCATCAGCTCGCCCAGCGCGGAGATCACCGGCATGTACGCGCCGAATACCAGCAGCAGGGTGGAGCCCGAAATGCCGGGCAGCACCATGGCCATGATCGCCAGCGCGCCGGTCAGGAACAGGTAGGGATACTGCATGCCGTGCAGCGCGTCCAGCGCGGACAGGCCGCCCAGCCCCGCGCCGCGCAGCAGGCACAGCCCGACCACCAGCAGGATGCCCAGCAGCGCAAAGACCGCGCAGGGGGCGTGGCCGCGCAGCGTGTCCCGCTCCTCGCGCGCGACGAGGGGCAGCGCGAACAGCGTCAGCCCGAGGAAGGCCGAGCTGAGCACATACACGCCGCTGTCAAACACCTGCGCGAGCACGGTCGCGGCCAGCGCCATGCCGATGACCCAGCCGCCGCCCAGCTTGACGAGGTAGCGCAGCGCCCGGCCGCGCGCGGCGCGGTCCCGGCCGAACAGGTCGTGCAGGGCGCCCACAAAGCGGTCATAAAAGCCGAGGATGAAGGCGATCGTGCCGCCGGAAACGCCGGGGACCGAGTCGGCCAGCGCCATACAGAAGCCATGGAACACGTTGACGATCATAAAAGCGATTTCTCCTTTTCCGGTATGCCCGCGCGGCGGGCGGTTGTTTTACTGCTTCCTGCGCCGGGCGGGCTGCACGGGGCAGCCTGTCCGGCAGCAGAAAAGCCCGGGAGTCCGGGCTTTTCTGGTGTAAACCGGCGGAAAACGCTTCCGCCGGTGCGGATCAGAATGCGAAATTGGTCTTGACGCGCCAGATGTTCTGCGCATACTCGGCGACCGAGCGGTCGGACGCGAAGCGGCCGGAGTTTGCGATGTTCATCAGCGACATATAGTTCCAGTTCTCCGCGTGGCGGTACATCTCGCCCACGCGCTCCTGTGCGATCGCGTAGGAGGAGAAGTCCTTCAGGCTCATATAGCGGTCCGCCGGCTGGCCGTTCCCGCCGTGCAGCAGGAGGTTGGCGATGTCGGTGTAGTCGACGCCGTCGCCGAAGCCGTGGATCATATGGTCGAGCACGCCCTTGATCACCGGGTCGTTCTGGTAGATCAGCATGGGCTCGTAGTTGCCGGAAGCGGCCAGCGCCTCGGCCTCGGGGGTCTCCATGCCGAAGATGAAGATGTTCTCGCGGCCAACAGCCTCGCAGATCTCGACGTTCGCGCCGTCCATCGTGCCGATGGTGAGCGCGCCGTTCATCATGAACTTCATGTTGCCCGTACCGGAGGCTTCCTTGCCCGCGATCGAGATCTGCTCGGAGACCTCGGCCGCCGGCATGATCATCTCAGCCAGCGATACCTTGTAGTCCTCGATAAAGACGACCTTGAGCTTGCCGGCGATGTCCGGATCGTTGTTGATCAGGTTGGACAGCGAGTTGATCAGCTGGATGGTCTTTTTCGCCACCGCATAGCCCGGCGCCGCCTTGGAGCCGAAGATGAAGGTGCGCGGCACAAAGTCCATGTGCGGGTTTTCCTTCAACTTGTGGTACAGCGAGATGATGTGCAGGATGTTGAGCATCTGGCGCTTGTACTCGTGCAGGCGCTTGACCTGTACGTCAAAGATCGAGTCCATGTTGACCTCGACGCCGTTGTGCTCCTTGATATAGTCCGCCAGGCGCTGCTTGTTGTCGCGCTTGATCTGGCCGAGCTGCGCGAGGAACGCCTTGTCCTCGCCGTAGTTGGCGAGCACCTGCAGCTCGGACGGATGCTTGCGGTAGCCCTTGCCGATCTTGCTCTCGATCAGGGCAGCCAGCTCCGGGTTGGCCTCGCACAGCCAGCGGCGGTGCGCGATGCCGTTGGTGACATTGCAGAACTTGGAGGAATAGATGCGGTAGAAATCGTTGAACACGCGGTCCTTGAGGATCTCGGAGTGCAGCGCGGAAACGCCGTTGATCGAGAACGAGCCCGCGATCGCCAGATGCGCCATGCGCACGGTGTTGTCCGCCACGATGGCCAGCTTGGAGATCTTCTGGAAGTCGTTCGGGAAGTAGTTCCACAGCTCCTTGCAGAAGCGCTCGTTGATCTCATAGATGATCTGCATGATGCGGGGCATCAGCTCCTGCACCAGCGATACCGGCCAGCACTCGAGCGCCTCGGGCATGACCGTGTGGTTGGTGTAGGCGACCGACTGGCTGGTGATGTTCCAGGCGTTCTCCCAGCTCATGTCGTTCTCGTCCATCAGGATGCGCATGAGCTCGGGGATGACCAGCGTCGGGTGGGTGTCGTTGATGTGCAGCACATGCTTGTGCGCAAAGTTGCTCAGCGTGCCGTACTTGGCCTTGTGCTTGGCGCAGATGTCCTGCAGGGTCGCAGAGACGAGGAAGTACTGCTGCTTGAGACGCAGGGACTGGCCCTCGCGGTGGTTATCCTCCGGATACAGCACCATGGAGATGGTCTCCGCCATGGCGTGCTTCTCCACGGCCTTGAGGTATTCGCCCGAGGAGAACAGCTTCATATCCAGCGCGATCGGGCTCTTGGCCTCCCACAGGCGCAGGTTGGCGATGTTGTTGGTATCATAACCGGAAATCGGCATATCGTACGGCACCGCAAGCACGGGGGTGTAGTCCTTGTACTCGACGACCAGCTTGCCGGCTTCGTCAAAGTGGGTGTCCACCGTGCCGCCGATCTTGACCTCGCGGGTGTCGTCCATGGCAGGGATCTGCCATACGTCGCCCGAGGCGAGCCAGGAATCCGGCAGCTCGACCTGCTGGCCGTTCTCGATCTTCTGCTTGAAGATGCCGTGTTCATAGCGGATGGAGTAGCCGGTGCCGCGCACGCCGATGGTGGCCATGCCGTCCATATAGCAGGCCGCCAGACGGCCCAGGCCGCCGTTGCCGAGGCCGGGGTCGGCCTCTTCCTCGAAGATGTCCGCCATCTCGTAGCCCATATCCTTGAGGGCTGCGGCCAGCTCATCCAGGATGCCGAGGTTGTAGGCGTTGTTGCGCAGGCTGCGGCCAACCAGAAATTCCATGCACAGATAGTGCACCTGCCGCTCCCCATATTTTTCGACCTCGTTCTGGGTCTCTATCATATGCTCGGTGAGCGCGTCACGCACGACGAGCGCGCAGGCCTCGTAGATCTGCTCCTTGGACGCGTCCGTGACCTCGCGGCCGAAGTGACGCTGGAGCTTGCCTGCGATCGCTTCCTTCAGAGCGGTTTTCGTGTACTGATTCTTTGGCATGGTATCTCTTATCTCCTCACATAATTTGCATTGCGGGCCTATCCTTACCAGCCGAGGGCGGAGTGATAGACCTCGATGTATTTATCAGCCGAGCGGTCCCAGCTGAAGTCGCTTTGCATTCCCTGCACCATCAGCTTTTTCCATGCGGGCTTGTTGAAGCGGAACACACCGCAGGCTTCGCGGATGACGTGCAGCATATCGTGCGCATTGTAGCTGGCGAAGGTGAAGCCGTTGCCCGTGCCGGCGTAGTCGACAAAGGCCTGCACAGTGTCCTTCAGGCCGCCGGTCTCGCGCACGATCGGGATCGTGCCGTAGCGCAGCGCGATCATCTGCGCCAGGCCGCAGGGCTCGAACTTGGACGGCATCAGGAACATATCGCAGCCCGCGTAGATGCGGTTTGCGAGGTCGCCCGAGAACATGATGGACGCCGAGATGTTGTTCGGATAGCGGCGCTTGGCCTCGAGGAACATCTGCTCATACCGCCAGTCGCCCTTGCCCAGCACGATCAGGCGCAGGTCGTCGGACAGGATGTCGTGCAGCACGGCCTCGATCAGGTCCAGGCCCTTCTGGTCGACAAAGCGGGTGACCATGCCGATGACCGGCGTGTTCTCGTCGCCCTCGATGCCGCAGAGCTTGAGCAGCTCGAGCTTGTTGATCTTTTTGTCCTCCGGCGTCTTGGGGCCGTAGTTCTTGAAGATCTTGGGGTCGGTCTGCGGGTTGAACGCATCCATGTCGATGCCGTTCAGGATGCCGTGCAGCTTGTAGCTGTTCATGCGCAGCACGGAATCCAGACGGTAGCCGTAGTATTCGGTCTGGATCTCGTTTGCGTAGGTGGGGGAGACCGTCGTCACCGCAGTGGAGGCCACGATCGCGGCCTTCATCAGGTTGACGTCGCCATCCATCGCCATGAAGCCCGAGCGGAAGTGCGCATCGTCGATGCCGAGCACATACTCGAGGATCTCGCGGCCGTAGCGGCCCTGATACTGGATGTTGTGGATGGTGAACACGGTCTTGATGTTCTCATAGAACGGACGGGAGGAGAACATCAGGTTGTAGTAGACCGGCACGAGCGCGCTCTGCCAGTCGTTGCAGTTGATGATGTCGGGCTTCCACTCCAGATCGGGCAGCACCTCGAGCACGGCCTTGGAGAAGTAGGCGAAGCGCTCTGCGTCGTCATACTCGCCGTAGATCTGGCCGCGGGCGAAGTAATACTCGTTGTCGATGAAGTAGAAGGTCACGCCATCCGATTCATAGCGGAAAATGCCGCAGTACTGGTTGCGCCAGCCCAGACGGACATAAGCGTTCTTGAGGTAGTAGAATTTCTCGCGCCAATCCTGCCCGATCGCGGAATACAGCGGGCAGAACACGCGCACGTCATGCCCCTTTGCGGCGAGCGCCTTGGGCAGAGAGCCGGCAACGTCGCCCAGACCACCGGTCTTGACGAACGGAGCACATTCGCTGGTGACATACATGATTTTCATAACAGCCTACCCTCCCCAGTAGGAGGTGCGGAAACAGAGGTCCCGCTTCCGCACCCGCATGCTACTATTATACTAAATTCTTCCCTGTTGCAATATAGGGATTTTTCACGAACATCTTGGTTCTGATGGCAAGGTTTTTGCGTATTGTTTGCGATTTTGACGAATATTTATCAAACTGTCGCGTTCTTGGCGATCGTGATGGGGTAATTCTCGTGGCCCATCATGGTGCGCCCGTCGCGCACGACGACGTTGCGGTCGGTGATCACATGGCGCAGGCTGGCGTCCTGCAGGATGCGGCCGCCCTCCATGATGATGCAGTCGCGGATATCCGCGCCCTTTTCCACCACGACGTCGCGGAACAGCACGCAGTTCTGGACATGGCCCTCGATGTGGCAGCCGTCTGCGATCAGGCTGTCCTCCACCTCGGCCTTGTCGCCGTAGTACGCAGGCGCCTCGTCCTTGATGCGGGTGAGGATCGGGCGGTTGCGCAGGAAGACCTCGTCGCGCACGTCCTTGTCCAGCAGGTCCATGTTGGAGCGGAAGTAATCGAAGGTGTCCTCGATCTTGACCGCGTACTCGTTGAACAGATAGCCGGAAACCGTGCCGTCGATCAGCGCGCGGGTCAGGAATTCACGCTCGAAATGGATGCAGTTGTGGGTGACGCAGTCGGACAGCATGTGGATCAGGTACTGGCGGCTCATGACGTAGACGCCCAGCGCGATGTGCTTGCACTTGCCCTCGTTGGAGTCGCCCACGCGGATGTCGACCGCTTCCTTCTTGCGGTTGAGCTCCACATAGGTGGTGAACGGGGAGTCCTTCTGCTTTTTGGTGCAGACCATGGTCAGGTCCGCGCCCGACTTGATGTGGCGGTCGATGACGTCGTCGAGCGGGATGTTGGCGACGATGTCGCCGTCCGCGATGACAACGTATTCCGCCTTGTTCTTCTGCAGGAAGTCGACCGCGCCCGCGAGCGCGTCGATCTTGCCGCGGTACTCGCCCGTGACGAGCGGGGAAGCCTTCTTGGAGTAGGAATACGGCGGCAGCAGGGTCACGCCCGAGTTCTTGCGGGACAGATCCCAGTCCTTTGCGTTGCCGATGTGGTCGATGAGGGACTGGTACTTGTCCTTCATCAGCACGCCCACGCGGTAGATGCCGCTGTTTACCATGTTGGAGAGCATAAAGTCGATGATGCGGTAGCGGCCGCCCCACTGGACAGCGCCGACCGTGCGGTGCTCGGTGATCTCGCGGAGATCGTTGTCGTTATCGAATGCAATGATAATGCCTAATACATTCTTCATGATGGTGTCCGCCCCCTTACTTTACGTCCGGCAGGTCTTCGTCTGCCATTTCCTTGGCTGCCAGCGTAGCGCCGCAGCCGATACGCACGCCCTCGGCCACAACGGCGACGCCCCATTTGTCCACATCGCACTCGGCCGGGCTGCCGCCGACGGTCGCGCCCTTGGCGATGACGGCGTTGGATGCGATGATCGAATAACGGACGGTCGCGCCCTCTTCGACCACCGCGCCCGGCATCAGGATGGAATACTCCACCTTGGCGTTCTTGGCGATCTTGACGTCCGAGAACAGCACGGACTCGGAGACCGAGCCGGCGATCTCACAGCCCTCGGAGAGCAGCGTGTGCGTGACCGATGCGCCCTTGGCGGTGAAGTGCGGGGGCGAACCGGTGGTGCGGCCGTAGATCTTCCAGCTGTCGTCCGCCATGTTCAGGCCGGAGGAATTGGGGGCGAGCAGGTCCATGTTGGCTTCCCACAGGCTCTCGATCGTGCCGACGTCCTTCCAGTAGCCCTCAAAGCGGTAGGAGACCAGCTTTTCGCCGTTTGCCAGCATGGCGGGGATGATGTCCTTGCCGAAGTCGTTGGAGGACTTGGGGTTGTTCTCATCGTCGATCAGGTACTGGCGCAGCTTCTTGTAGGAGAAGATGTAGATGCCCATGGAAGCGAGCGTGGATTTGGGCTGCTTGGGCTTCTCCTCGAACTCATAGATCGTGCCGTCCGGCTTGCAGTTCATGATGCCGAAACGGGATGCCTCGGAGAGCGGCACATCGAGCACGGCGATGGTCGCGTCCGCGCCGGTCTCCTTGTGCTGCTGGAGCATCTTGTTGTAGTTCATCTTATAGATGTGGTCGCCCGACAGGATGAGCACATACTCGGGGTCGTAATCGTCGATAAACGAGATGTTCTGATAGATCGCGTTGGCCGTGCCCTTGTACCACTCAGAGGTCTTGCCCTTCTGGTACGGCGGCAGGACGTAGACGCCGCCGCGCAGGCGGTCAAGGTCCCACGTCTGGCCGGAGCCGATGTAGGCGTTGAGCACGTGCGGCTCATACTGGGTGAGCACGCCGACCGTATCGATGCCGGAGTTGATGCAGTTGGAAAGCGGGAAGTCGATGATGCGGTATTTGCCGCCGAACGGCACCGCGGGCTTGGCGACGTTTTTCGTCAGCACATAGAGGCGGCTGCCCTGGCCGCCTGCGAGCAGCATTGCCACGCATTCTTTTTTCCGATACATGATGAACTCTCTCCTTTGCGGTTATTCGCATTTATTTTACGCCGCTGGGGGCGCGTCCGTCGTTACTTCTGGCTGTCGTCTGTCTTGACCACCGCCTTTGTGCCCGTTGCCGTCACCGCTTTCTCTCCGGTCTTGGCGACGGCCTTTGTGCCCGTTGCGGCGACCGCCTTCTCGCCGGTTTTTGCAACGGCCTTTGTGCCGGTTTTGGCGACGGCCTTCTCACCCGCCTTGGCAGAAGCCTTGGCGCCGGTGGCCTTTGCCGTCTTTTTGGCAGCCTTGGCCTTCTTGTCAGCCGCCGCCTGCTTGGCAGCTTCGATCTCGGCCTTGGTGCGGCGCTTGGCGCGCGGCTTGCCCTTGAAGAACAGCACGCCGAAGCGCGGGATCGTGATGCTGATGGACTGCTCCTGCCCGTGCATGGGCTTTTTGCTGTCCGTCTTTACCTTGCCGTTGGTCACGCCGCTGCCGCCGAACTCCTGCCGGTCGGAGGAGAAGACCTCTTCCCAGGTGCCGGCGAACGGCACGCCGATGCGGTAGCCCTCCTGCAGCTCGGGCGAGAAGTTGACAACGACCACGATGTCGCTGCCGTCGGCCGCGATGCGGCGGAAGGCGATGGTGTTGTTGCGGTTGTCGTCGTGGCTGATCCACTCAAAGCCGCGCCAGTCGGTATCCTGCTCCCACAGCTGCGGGGTGGCGAGGTAGAAGTGGTTGAGCGCCTTGACGTAGGTCTGCATCTGCTTGTGCGCCGGATAATCGAGCAGCATCCAGTCCAGCCCGCGCTGGTAGGCCCACTCGGAGAACTGCGCGAACTCGCCGCCCATGAACAGCATCTTCTTGCCCGGGTGCGCGGCCATGTAGCCGAACAGCGCGCGCAGGCCGCCGAACTGGTTCTCATACGGGGGCGGCATCTTGCCGATCAGCGAGCACTTGCCGTGCACGACCTCGTCGTGCGAGAGCGGCAGGATGTAGTTTTCGGAAAAGGCGTACATGAACGAGAAGGTGATCTTGTCGTGCATGTCCTTGCGGAAGAACGGGTCGGCCGAGCAGTAGCACAGCATGTCGTTCATCCAGCCCATGTTCCACTTGAAGTTGAAGCCCAGACCGCCGTCGTAGCCCGGCTTGGTGACCATCGGCCACGCGGTGGACTCCTCCGCGATCATCATGACGTCCGGATGGTCGGTCAGGATGAACTCGTTGAGCAGGCGCAGGAAGTCGATCGCCTCGAGGTTTTCGCGCCCGCCGTGGATGTTGGGGCGCCATTCGTTCTGGCGGTTGTAGTCCAGATAGAGCATGGAGGCGACCGCGTCCACGCGCAGGCCGTCCATGTGGAACTTCTCGATCCAGAACATCGCGGACGAGAACAGCAGGTTGCGCGTCGAGGTCTTGCCGTAGTCGAACACGCGCGTGCCCCATTCCTTGTGCTCCATCTTGAGCGGGTCGGCATATTCATAGAGGTGGGAGCCGTCGAACTCGACCAGACCGCAGCCGTCCTTGGGGAAGTGGGCGGGCACCCAGTCCATGATCACGCCGATGCCGGCCTGATGCGCCTTGTCGACCAGATACATCAGGTCCTTGGGCGTGCCGTAGCGGCTGGTCGCGGCGAAGTAGCCGATGACCTGATAGCCCCACGAGCCGTCGAACGGGTATTCGGTCAGCGGCATGAACTCGATGTGGGTGTAGCCCATCTCCTTGACGTAGGGCACGAGCTCGTCCGCCAGCTGGCGGTAGGAGTAGAAGTTGCCGTCCTCGTGCATCTTCCACGAGCCGAGGTGGCATTCGTAGATGTTGACCGGGTTGGAATACGGCAGGTGGTCCTTGCGCCACGCGAGCCACGAGGCGTCGTTCCACTCATAGCCCTCGATGTCGTAGGCCTTGGTGGCGTTGCCCGGGCGGGTCTCGAAGTGGAAGCCGTAGGGGTCGGATTTGTCGAACACATCGCCCGACTTGGCCCATACGCTGTACTTATATGCGGCGTATTCGGAGATATGCGGGATGAACTTCTCCCAGATGCCCTGCTCGTCGCGGACCATATAGTCCGCCTCGCGGTTCCAGCCGTTGAATTCGCCCATGACCGAGACCTTTTCCGCCTCGGGCGCGTAGACCCGGAACAGATAGCCCTGCTCGCCGTCCTGCGTGAAGGGGTGCGCGCCCATATATTCAAAGGCGCGGCAGTCCCTGCCCGAATAGAAAAGCTGGCTGCGCTTTTCACAGGCCGGCGATGCGGTTTTCTTCTTCATAATGCATCTCTCCCTTTTTATTCCTCTTCCTGCCAAAACCAAAGCGGATGACGGCTTTTTTCCAGTTGATTTGTACATTTTGCCCGATTTGGGCAGACACCTCTCACTTTAGTTGGGTATAGTATACATCAAGATGCAAAAAAAGTCCAGCAATTTTACACAATCGCTGGACTTTTTTAATCTGAATTTTGTTTGGTTTCAACATGGGCTGCTGGAAATTGCGTAGAAAACAGACAAAGTGACTGCTATCTGTTCAAAAAACCTTGCGCCGGATCAGATCGAGCGCAGTGGAGGCCGCCTGCATGCGGATGCGGTCGCGGCCGTTGGAGGAGCGCATTTTGCGGGTGAAGTGCTGTCCCTTGTACCACACGCTGATGTAGACCAGACCGACCGGCTTGTCCTCCGTGCCGCCGTCCGGGCCGGCCACGCCCGTGATGCCCACGCCGATGTCCGCGCCGAGCGCGTGCGCCACGCCTGCGGCCATCTGCTCGGCCACCTCGGGGGAGACCGCGCCGGCCGTGTCGAGCGTATCCTTCCTGACGCCCAGCACGCGCATCTTGACCTCGTTGGCATACGAGCACACGCCGCCGAGGTAATAATCCGAGCAGCCGGGGATGTCGGTGATGCGCTTGGAGAGCAGGCCGCCCGTGCAGCTCTCGGCCACGGCGAGCGTCAGGCCGCGCTGGCGCAGGCCGTCGCCCACGACCTGCTCGAGCGAATCCACGTCCACGCCGTAGACGTCCTCGCCCAGCAGGCCGCAGATCTTTTCCACGACCGGCTCCAGCAGCTGCTCGCACTCCTCCGGGGTGTCCGCCTTGGCGGTCACGCGCGCGAAGCACTCCGAGGTCTTGGCATAGGGGGCGATGGTGGGGTTTTTGCTCTCGGCCATCATGTCGTGCAGGATGGTCTCCATGTTGCTCTCGCCCAGACCGAACACGCGGATGTTGCGCGAGACGATGCAGCCGCCCGCCAGCTTGTACAGGTAGGGCATCGCGCATTCCTTCCACATGGGGTTGCACTCGCGCGGGGGGCCGGGCAGCATGAGCACATGCTTGCCGTACGCCTCGAACGCGCAGCCGGGCGCGGTGCCCCATTCGTTGACGAACACCGTGCAGCCCTCGGGCAGCCAGGCCTGCTTTTCGTTGTTGGGCGTCATCTCGCGGCCGATGTCGCGGAAAAAGGCGCGGATGCGGTCGAGCGAGGGCTGGTGCAGCGCCATTTTTTTGCCGAAAACGGCCGCGAGCGTCTCCTTGGTCAGGTCGTCCAGCGTGGGGCCGAGGCCGCCGGTGGTGATGATGATGTCCGCGCGGTCGCGCGCGGTCTCGACGACGTGGCGCAGGCGCGCCGGGTTGTCGCCGACCACGGTCTGGTAAAATACGTTGATGCCGAGTTCGGACAGGCCCTGCGAGATCAGCTGCGCATCCGTGTTGACGATGTCGCCCAGCAGGATCTCCGTGCCGACGGCGATGAGTTCTGCGTTCATTTTG
>CALWJG010000041.1 GCA_944380945.1 uncultured Agathobaculum sp.
CCCGGAACAGCGTCCCGGGGCTCTGTTTGCTGCAATGAGGTTTGTGCCGTCCCAAACGGATCTTCCGGACGGGCGGCGCTATACATCCAGATAATATCCCACGCCGCGTTCCGCATGGATCTGCGCCGACGAACCGACGGCGCGCAGCCTGCGGCGCACGAGCGAAAGATAGACCTCGATGTTGTTGTAGGCGGAGGTGCTGCCCAGCCCCCATACCTTCTGCTGCAGCATAGCGCGCGGCAGCACCTTGCCGGGGTGCAGCAGGAACAGCTCGAGCAGCTGCAGCTCCTTGCCGGACAGGCGGATCTCGCCGCCCTGACTGTGCAGCATGCAGGTGCTGCGGTCGAGCGTCAGGTCGCCGGCGGCGAGCAGGCTGGGCTGCAGCAGCGGGCCGCGCCGGCTGACCGCGCGCACGCGCGCGAGCAGCTCGCCCATCAGGAAGGGGGCGGAGAGCACGTCGTCAGCCCCTGCGTCCAGCACAAGGATGCGGTCGCGCGCGGGCAGATGGGGGCATACGGCGAGCAGCGGCAGGGAAAGCCCTTTTTCGCGCAGCTGTGTCAGCTGTTGGGCAAGCTGTGCGCCCGCACCCTTGTCCGCCGCGCAGGCGACCAGCAGACAGGCGTCGTAAACGCCCGCGGGCAGCGCGCCCGGATCGCAGGCAGCGGCGTCGATGCGGTCGCAGAGGATGTGCTCCCTCCGCAGAGCCTGCGGGATTTTTTCGTTTTCCGTCGGTCCGAGCAGCAGCACGCGCATAGGGGTTCTCCTTTTTCGTGGGATGGTTTCATTTTGCGGGAAAAATGTGGCGTTTCTGTGTCGCCCCTATGAAGAAAGTGTTAAAAGGCCGGCTGAGGACAAGTGCGCGCCAACAAAGCGCCTGCGCGATATTTCTTGCGTATTGCACAAGGCGGGGCTATAATATCTGTATAAAATGCAGACAGGAGCGAGCAAAAATGGCTTCAGATAAAACCAATGTGATGCGCGTGCTCGAGCAGCATAAGATCGCCTATACCGCGCACGAATACCCGCACGGCAAGGAGGCGGTGGACGGCGTGACGGTCGCGCAGCTGCTGGGGCAGAATGTGGAACAGGTGTTCAAAACGCTGGTCGCGCGCGGCAAGTCGGGCGGATACCATGTGTTCGTCATCCCGGTCGCCAAGGAGCTTGACCTGAAAAAGGCGGCCAAGGCGGCGGGGGAGAAGTCGGTCGAGCTGGTGCACGTCAAGGAGCTGCTCGGCCTGACCGGCTATGTGCGCGGCGGCTGTTCGCCCGTGGGCATGAAAAAGGCGTTCCCGACCGTGTTTGACGCGAGCGTGGAGGGGCTGCCTACAGTGATCGTCTCCGCCGGCAAGATCGGCTACCAGATCGAGTGCGCGCCCGCCGACCTGATCGGTCTGGTGCGCGCCGGCACCGCCGCGCTCACGACGGACTGAGCAGCGTTTCCGCGTCCGGGAACAGGGCGAACACGGTCTGCACGCCGCAGCCCGCCAGCTGGGCGAGCTTGGCCTCCAGCGTAGAGGCGTCGTCGAACAGCACGAAATGCGCCCGCCCCTCGCGGTCGGTGTAGGTGAAGTATTTGGCGCACAGCTCGCGGGAGAAAAAGGCCTGCGAGCCGGTGCGCGCGAGCAGGCCCTCCCGCTCCACGGCTGTGAGCGTTTTGCCGTTCGGCGCGGCGGAGGGCAGGGCGAAGTCCTGCGAGACCGGCTGCAGAAACGCCGCGATGCGCGCCGCGCCGTAGATCCCCTGCAGGGAGGAGATATAGGCGGTCAGGCTGCCGCCGGAGAGCGCGGTCGGCGTGGTGAGGACGGCGTGGGACAGAAACCGGCCGCACGCGAGCGGGACGTAAAAGGGGATGTCCGCTTCGTGCAGCGCATCGTCAAAGGCGGCGAGCAGACGGCGGCCTGCCGGCGTGTCGTGCTCGAAATCCGCAAACACGCCGGGCGCGCCCGCGCGCTGCGCCTCAAATACCAGATCGGCGGCGAGCCGGTCGGCGCGGCAGGCGGTGAGATCGTGCGGCGGGTCGCACAGGCCGAGCAGGCAGTGCGCGCCCGCGGTGGGCAGCTGCAGGCGCTGCAGCGCGCCCGCAGGCGTGACGCCCAGACACAGATGCAGCACGGGCAGCCCCAGCCGGGCGGCGCGCGCCGTGTCGCGGCCGGTGCATACCAGAATGAGGTTTTTCGTATATACCATTGTGATCGACTCCCTTTGTGCGTGCACAGCGCGCGGCGGACGCGCTGCGCTGGACTTTTTGGACAAATTCCATTACACTATATGTGGCATTTCACAAAGTGAGAACGCAGGAGTGAATGAATGAGCAAACTGATACCCGATTATGTTTTTGATTCGATCTACGACATCACGCCCGCGCTGCTGGAAAAGCACGGCGTGCGCGGCGTGCTGATCGATCTGGACGGCACGATGGCCTCGCGCAAGGCCGCGCTGCCGCCCGAAAAGCTCCTCCCGTTCGTGCGCACGCTGCGCGGCGCAGGGCTGGAGGTGCTGGTGTTTTCCAACAACCGCGAGGCGCGCGTGGGCGCGTTCTGCCGCGCGCTCGGCGTGGACCACATCAGCCGGGCGGGCAAGCCGCTTGCCGCGGGCTTCCGCCGCGCGGCGGCGCAGCTCGGGCTGCCGCTGTCCCGGATCGCGGTCGTGGGCGACCAGATCTTTACCGATGTGTTCGGCGGCAACCGCATGGGCGCGCTGACCTGCTATGTGGAGACGCTCGACCGCCGCTTTTTCTGGATCAATGCGCGCTATCAGATCGAGCGCCGGTTCATCGAACGGGGAAGACGCAGAATGGAGGCGAGAGCGCGCCATGAGTGAAGCAAGATTCGGCCCCGCGGGCAATTCGGAATCCTTTGCCGCGGCGGGCTACAAGAAAAGCGAGGACGCGCCCGCATGGCTCGCCGCCATGGGGCTGACCGCGTTTGAATACCAGTGCGGCCGCGGCGTGCGCTGCGGGGAGGACACCGCGCGCCGGATCGGCGCGGCGGCTGCCGCGCATGACATCCGCATGAGCATCCACGCGCCGTATTTCATCAACCTGTCCTCGGAGGAGCACGAGCGGATGGAAAAGAATATCGGCTATGTGCTCGAGACCGCGCAGCTCGCCGTGCCGCTGGGCGCGACGCGCATGGTGGTGCACTGCGGCGGGCAGGGCAAGCTGACGCGCGAGCGCGCCATGCGCAATACGCATGAAAACGTGAAAAACATCCTGCGCGCGCTGGACGAGGCACACCTGATCGGCTGCACGGTCTGTCTGGAGACCATGGGCAAAAAGAGCGTGCTCGGCTCGGCGGAGGAGGTCTGCGAACTGGTCGCGGCGGACGACCGCCTGCTGCCCTGCATCGACTTCGGCCACCTCAACTGCCGCACGGGCGGCGGCATGTCCACCAGAGAGGACGCCGCGCGCCTGTTCGACCTGATGGAGAACACCATCGGCATTGCGCGCACGCGCGAAATGCACGCGCATTTTTCGCACATCGAATACAACGACAAGGGCGAGGTGCGCCACCTGACCTTTGCCGATACGGTATACGGGCCGGATTTCCTGCCGGTCGCGCAGGAAGCGGCCGCGCGCGGCTACACGCCGACCTTCATCTGCGAATCCGCAGGCACGCAGGCCGAGGACGCAGCCGCCATGATGCAGATTTTTCAAAAGGAGACGGGAAAATGAAAAAAGTAATGCTGATCCACGGACCCAACCTCAACCTGACCGGCCAGCGCGAGCCGGGCATCTACGGCACGGACACGCTGGCGTCCATCAACGCCGAGGTCGTCACCAAGTGCGAGCGGCTGGGCATGGAATGCTCGGTGTTCCAGTCCAATTCCGAGGGCGCGATCATCGACCGCATCCACGCCGCGCGCGAGGGGTATGACGCCATCATCATCAACGCGGGCGCGTACACCCATTACAGCTACGCCATCCGCGACGCGATCGCGGCGGTGCGCCTGCCCTGCGTGGAGGTGCACATGTCCAACGTCGATGCGCGCGAGGAATTCCGCCACAAGTCGGTCATCGGGCCGGTGTGCGCGGGCTCGATCGCGGGCTTCGGCAAATACAGCTACCTGCTGGCCGTGGACGCGGTCAAGGCGATTCTGGGATGAGGCGGTCAAACGATGCGAAAAAAGGAATTGCAGCAGCTGCTGCTCGAAGCGCCGTATGACGCGCTGGTGCTGACGAGCGAGATCAGCCGCCGGTATGCGGCCGGCTTCCACTCGACCGCGGGCGCGGTCTATCTTTCCGCAAGGCAGGCGGTGTTTTTCACGGATTTCCGCTATGTGGAGGCCGCGCGCGCCGCGGTCACGGATTTCGAGGTGCGCGAGATCGGCGGCGGCAAAAGCTACACCGCCGCGATCAACGAGCTGATCGAACAGGACGGCGTGAAAAAGGTCGCGCTCGAGGACCGCACGCTGACCTATGCGGAATATACCGCGTGGGCGTCCGCCCTGCATGCGACAGCTGTGCGGCTGGAGGACGGCGTGGAGCGCCTGCGCATCTGCAAGGAGGATGACGAGGTCGAGAAGATCGTCGCCGCGCAGCGCATCGCCGAGCAGGCGTTTGAGGAAGTGCTGAACGACATCAGGGCGGGCGCGACCGAGAAGGAGATCGCCGCGCGCCTGACCTATCTCATGCTGCACTACGGGGCGGAGAACATGTCGTTCGACCCGATCGTGGTGTCGGGCGCGAACAGCTCCAAGCCCCATGGCGTGCCGACGGAAAAGCAGATCGCCGCGGGCGACTTCGTCACCATGGACTTCGGCTGCATCGTGGACGGCTACTGCTCGGACATGACGCGCACGGTCGCGGTCGGCCATGTGACCGACGAGATGCAGACCGTGTACGACACCGTGCTGAACGCCCAGCTGGCGGGCATCGCGTGCTGCAAGGCGGGCGTGACCGGCCGGGACGTGGACGCGGCTGCGCGTAAGGTCATCGCGGACGCCGGCTACGGCGAGGCCTTCGGCCACGGCTTCGGCCACGGCGTGGGTCTGGAGATCCACGAGGCCCCGACCGCAGGCCCCAGCGGCGCGGCGCCGCTGCCCGCGGGCAGCATCGTGACCGCGGAGCCGGGCATCTACCTGCCCGGGCGGTTCGGCGTGCGCATCGAGGACATGCTGTATGTGATCGAGGACGGGTGCATCGACCTGACCGAAGCGCCCAAGGGGCTGCTCGTGCTCTGAGCAGCCGGAGGCGGATTTACAGGGCATCCCCGCCGTGATATAATTATGATACAGGGGCGGCGCGGAACGGCCGCTATGGTATGATAAAACAAAGCACAGCGCGCTGCGCCGTGCCCACCGGACAAAAAAGGAGTGACCGCATGATGGAAAAGCAGTTGTTTGGCAATGCGCAGATCCTGGCGTGGCTGCAGTATTTTTCGGACAACACCCGGGTGGATCTGGAAAAGGTCAAGATCCTCGACATCACCCGCAAGAACAAAAACCTGATCCCGACCGTGGAATCCAACGATGCGGTGCTCGTGTTCACCGAGGCGGGCCATGCGGATATTTTCTACCGCATGTGGGGCGCGGGCCTGGGCGAGTGCGACGTGTGGTATAACGACGGCTCCGAGCCCTCCGGCCCCATCCGGCACGACAAGGTGCGCGATATGATCAACCGCGGCATCAACGCCTCGGCCGCCATGCTCATTTTGAACCCCAACGCGCGCTCGACCTACAAGATCGGCATGCAGAACGCCAACTTCTCGCGCGGCTCGATCCACTATGTGGGCAGCGAGATCCGCGCGGTCATCCTAAACAAGATGCACATGGCAAGCGACGACACGGTCTGCATCGTCTCGGGCGAGTCGATCGCGGTCGAAGCGGCCATCATCGCGGGCGAGGGCACGGTCATTGCGGTCGAATACAACCAGAACGACCGCCGCACGATGGAGGAGAACATCGAGCAGTTCGGCCTGAACAACATCCAGATCATCGACCATGTGAGCGACGAGACCATGCGCGAGCTGCCGGCGCCGTCGCTGGCGTTTCTGGTGGCGTCCGCCAGCATGGAGCAGGAGATCGAATGCCTGCTGCGCATCAACCCGCACATGGAATTCGTGATCTATACGCTGGATTTCCGCTGCGCGGCCTCGCTGCCGGAGATTTTTGCGCGCTATGGCATCGGCGAGACCGAGGTCATCCAGCTTTCGGTCTCCCGCCTGACGAGCAAGCACACCTTTGCCGCCGAGCCGGCCCCCTGGCTGATCTCGGGCAAAGCCTGATCTGTCCGCAGCACAAAAACATTTGTTTTTGTGCGAAATGACGATTGACAGAATTTGCAGCGGACCTTATAATAATTCATGGTAACAATCCAATCATCCAAAGATGATGAGGGAGACAGTAGGGTCGTTTCCGAACCCACAGCGAGCCGGGGCATGGTGTGAGCCCGGCGGCAGTAGGACGACGCCGAATATCACTCCGGAGTTGCAGCCCGAAACCCTGCGGGGAGTAGGTGCTGACGGTTTTTCCCCGTTACAGGAAACGCGTATGTTGGTATGCAGTAACGGGTGGTAGAACGAACGCTTTTGCAGGCTTTCGTCCCTTTACGGGGGACGGAAGCCTTTTCTTTTCATCCGGGCATACGGCACGGGCAATTCGTTTGGACAAGGAGGAAACAGCATGAAAAACATGGTCGAGATCCGCTGGCACGGCCGCGGCGGGCAGGGCGCCAAGACCGCCTGCCTGCTGCTGGCGGACGCGGCGTTCGCCTCGGGCAAATATGTGCAGGGCTTCCCGGAATACGGCCCCGAGCGCATGGGCGCGCCCATCACGGCGTACAACCGCATTTCGGACGAGCGGTGCACCATCCATTCCAACATCTATGAGCCGGACTACGTCGTCGTGGTCGACGAGACGCTGCTGCAGTCGGTCGATGTGACGCACGGGCTCAGCCCCAAGGGCGCGATCGTCATCAATACGCACAAGTCGCCCGACGAGGTGCGGCCGCTGCTGCGCGGCTACGAGGGCCGCGTGTACACGATCGACGCGCGCGCGATCTCCGAGCGCACGCTCGGCAAATACTTCCCCAACACGCCCATGCTGGCCGCGATCGTCAAGGTCAGCGGCGTGCTCGACCCGTGGCGGTTCGTATCCGATATGGAGGCGTCCTTCAAGCATAAGTTCGCCACCAAGCCGCAGGTCATCGAGGGCAACATGGAGTGCCTGACCCAGTCTCTCAAGGAGGTGCGCGGATAATGGCAAAGTGCGCAAAGGATATCAACGAACAGTCGCCCTGGCAGGACCTGACCCCGGGCGGCGAGATCTACGAGGGCGGCACCGCCCGCCTGACCATGACGGGCGAGTGGCGCGCCAACATCCCGGTGTGGCACGAAGAGAAGTGCAAGCAGTGCCTGCTGTGCGCCCCGTTCTGCCCGGATTCGTCCATCCCGGTGACGGACGGCAAGCGGGCGGATTTTGACTTTGACCACTGCAAGGGCTGCGGCATCTGCTGGAAGGTGTGCCCCTTCGGCGCGATCGACTTTGTGAAGGAGGAAAAGTGATGAGCATCCGAGAGCGGCTTTCGGGCAACGAGGCGATCGCCTATGCCATGCGCCAGATCAATCCGGACGTGTTCGCGGCTTTCCCCATCACGCCCTCGACCGAGATCCCCCAGTATTTTGCGCAGTATGTTGCAAACGGCCAGGTGGATACCGAGTATGTGACGGTCGAGTCCGAGCACTCGTCCATGTCCACCTGCATCGGCGCGGAGGCGGCGGGCGTGCGCGCGGTCACAGCGACCTCGTCCTGCGGCCTTGCGTTCATGTATGAGCTGCTGTATGTCGCGGCGTCGGCGCGCCTGCCGGTGACGCTCGCGTGCGTCAACCGCGCGCTGACCGGCCCGATCAACATCAACAACGACCATTCGGACTCCATGGGCGCGCGCGACGCGGGCTGGATCCAGCTGTATGCGGAGAACAACCAGGAGGCGTACGACAACTACCTGCAGGCCATGCGCATCGCGGAGACGCCCGACGTGCGCCTGCCGATCATGGTGTGTCAGGACGGCTTTATCACCTCGCACGCGGTCGAGAACATCCTGCTCGAGGAGGACGACGCGGTCAAGGCGTTCGTGGGCGAATACCACCCCGAGCACGCGCTGATCGGGCGCGAGACCCCGCTGGCGGTCGGCCCGTACGACGTGTCGCCCTACTATATGGAGCACAAGGTGCAGCAGGCCGAGGCCATGAAGAACGCCAAGCGCGCCATCCTCGATGTGGCGGCGGACTTTGAAAAGACCTTCGGCCGCAAGTACGGCTTTTTCGAGGAATACCGCATGGAGGACGCCGAGGTCGCCATCGTGCTGATCGGCTCGACTGCGGGCACGGCCAAGGCGTGCATCGACCAGCTGCGCGCGGCGGGCCGCAAGGTCGGCCTGATCAAGCTGCGCGTGTTCCGCCCCTTCCCGGGCGAGGAGCTGGCCGAGGCGCTTTCCCATGTCAAGGCGGCGGCAATTATGGACAAGAGCGAGAGCTTTTCCGCCTGCGGCGGCCCGCTGTACGCGGAGACCTGCGCGGCGTGTTACGCGCTCGACAGCCGTCCGGTGCTGATCGACGTGGTATACGGTCTGGGCGGCCGCGACGTTGCGACCGAGGACATCGCCCGCGTGTACGACCATCTGTTCCTGATGGCCGAGAACGGCGGGCAGGGTCCGAAATACATCCACATGGGCCAGCGCAGCAGCGAACAGGAGGTGCTCTGACATGGCGTACAATCACAAGAAAGAACTGTCCAAGCCCGAGCGCTTTGTCGGCGGCCATCGCCTGTGCGCGGGCTGCGGCGCGGGTCTGGTGTGCCGCGGCATGCTGCGCGCGCTCGACGAGGGCGACAAGGCGGTCGTGTGCAACGCGACCTCGTGTCTGGAGGTCTCGTCCTTCCTGTACCCCTACACCGCATGGGAGGATTCCTACATCCATTCCGCGTTCGAGAACGCGGCCGCGACCTGCGGCGGCGTGGAAGCGGCCTACAACGTATTAAAGCGCAAGGGCAAGCTGGACGACACCTACAAATTCCTCGCCATCGGCGGCGATGGCGGCACCTACGACATCGGCTTCCAGTCGCTCTCCGGCGCGATGGAGCGCGGGCACGACATGGTGTATTTCTGCTACGACAACGAGGCGTACATGAACACCGGCATCCAGCGCTCGTCGTCTACGCCGCGCTTTGCCAGCGCGACCACTACGCCGGCCGGCTCGGTGTCCGTGGGCAAAAAGCAGAACAAAAAGGATCTGACCGAGATCATGGCCGCGCACAACATCCCCTATGTGGCGCAGACCACCTTCCTCGGCAACTTCAAGGACTTCCACGAAAAGGCGCACCGCGCGATCTACACCGAGGGGCCGGCGTTCGTCAACGTCATGTCGCCCTGTCCGCGCGGCTGGCAGTATTCGACCGAGCTGCTGCCCGAGATCTGCAGGATGGCGGTCGAGACCTGCGTCTGGCCGCTGTACGAGGTCATCGAGGGGCGCTGGCACCTGAACTACATGCCGAAAAAGAAGCTGCCGGTGACCGAGTTTATGAAGCTGCAGGGCCGCTTCAAGCACTGCTTCAAGCCTGGCAACGAGTGGACGCTCGAGGCCGCGCAGCAGTATGTGGACGAGCAGTGGGAAAAGCTGCTCCACCGCTGCGAGCAGAACTGAAAAACAAAACGCAGACACCGATGTGTCTGCGTTTTTCAGCTTGTCGAAAAAGTTTCCGCGCCGCAGGCGCATATTGAATAGCCGCTCTGTGAGCGGCATCACAAAATCGAGCTTTGCCCGATTTTGTGATACAAACCGATCAAAAGGGTGCGTTTCCGCACCATTTTGTATCGGAACTTCGTTTGAAACTGTAGTTTCAAACGAGAGGCTGTTCGAAAAACGTAGTTTTTCGACAGCCTCAAACGCAGACACCGACGTGTCTGCGTTTTGTTTTGGGATCGGGCAGGGGATCAATAGAATTCCTTCATATAGTCCAGCACATCCTGCCGGGTGCCGCGGAAGGGACCCGGGGTCTCCATCTTGAGCGAGACCAGAGCGGTGCAGTAGCGGAGCGCCTGCTCCACGTCCGCATGCTGGCGCTCGGTGATATAGCCGGCGAAGGTGGTGTCGCCGCGGCCGGTGCGGCCGGACAGATTGCGCGCCTTGATCGGGCAGGTGTAGATCTTATCGCCGTCATAGGCGAGGACCTCGGTGTTGTGGGTGATGAGGACCTCCTTTGCGCCCCACGAGTGGAGCAGGCGGGCCGCCTCCGCGCGGTCGGTCAGACCGGTCATGATCTCGGCCTCGGCCGCGTCGGTCTTGAGGTAGTCGATCATGGGCAGGTACTGCTTTTTCTCCGCCCAGTCGTGGAACGCCATGGTCTTGTCCGGCTCGACGTGGCGCAGCATGCACTGCACGTCCAGACCGACCTTGCCGTGGTTGTGCGCGGCTTCGAGCAGCGCGCCGTCAAAGTCGCCGTAGACCAGACCGGCGAAGTGGTAGACCGCGGTCTTGACGTCCGGCAGCTCGTCAAAGCGGAACGGGTCGCACACGCCCAGCGAGGTGCAGGCGCGCTTTTCCTTGTCCGCGGTGAAATACTGGTTGCGGATCGAGCAGGTGTGCGCCGAGGGCTTCCAGTACAGGTCGGCGTTGATGCCGGCAAAACGCTCGGAAACGTCGGCTTCCTCCGGGTTGAGCTTGCAGAAGATCGCGGTTTTCGCGCCGCTGCCCGCGGCGGCAAAGCCCGAGGCGACAACCGCGCCGCCGACCTCTTTGCGCTCGTTGCCAAGGTGGTCGATGTTGTGGTCCAGCGAGACCGGACCGATCACCATTACGTCATAGCTTTTTTCCATATTTGTTCGCGCGCCGGGCAGCGCGCATACGCTCCTTTCTCTTACAGCCCAATTGCTTGGGGGTCATAACTCTTCCACGGACACGACGCCTTCGATCAGGCTGACGCGCTCGAGCAGCTCCTTGACGCTGCAGCTTTTGTTCAGCCGCAGGGAGAAGATCGCGCAGGCGTTGTGCGCGTCGTTCCCGGCCGCGCGTGTGATCTCCATGTTCTGCAGCTTGAGCCGCGTGACGCGGAACAGGTAGAGCACGCGCTCCAGAGCCGCCTTGTCCTCATATTCCATGTAGAGATTGATCTCGGGCGAATGGTCGAGAATGCGGTATTCCAGCTCGGAAAGGTAGATCTCCGCCAGCAGCACAATGACGGTCGCACAGAGCGCGCCCTCGTAAAAGCCGCCGCCGATCGCCAGACCGATGATCGCCGCCGCCCACAGGCCGGCTGCGGTCGTCAGGCCCTTGACGCGCTGCTGCCGCGTGACGATGATCGTGCCCGCGCCGATGAAGCCGATGCCCGCGATGACCTGCGCGCCGAGGCGCGCCATGTCGGTAAAGTAGTGCAGCTCCAGATAGAGGAACTG
>CALWJG010000042.1 GCA_944380945.1 uncultured Agathobaculum sp.
TGTCTGTCAGAACGCTTTTTTCACAATATGTTCGGCGACTGCATCGCGCAGCTGCTGGATCAGCTCCGCATCCGCATCATCCAGGCACTCATACACCTCGATCGCGAAATTGACGTCGTTAATCGACTTCTGCACCAGCCGGATCTTGCGCGAGGACCGGATCGCCTCCAGTAGCCCCTGTGCCGACTCCAGGCAGGGATCGTTCGTGCACTGCTGCGCAAACGCCTTGACCATATTATGCGGCCGCAGGCTGGAACCGCCGATGATCAGCAGAAATGCGCCGATCGCAACGAGGAACAGGCTGACTGTCAGCAGACCTCTTCCAAAAATCACATGCAGAAATACTGCGGCCAGCGCCACAATGCAGCCAATGATCTCAAATCGGGTGGCAGCCGCGCGGTAGCGGCTGTAATAAGTCCCCTCTTTCAGGCTTTTCATCATATTCGATTGTCCTTTCCAGCCGGCCGGTAGGACGGCCGAGCTCATCCGTTAAAAGATGCTGGTATTTCCCCTGCTCTTGAGCAGGGTCGCCAGTGAGGACTCTTCGGAATATTGCAGGTGTTTTGTCATGGCAATAGCCGCCCGCTCCCAGTTGCTTTCCAGGCATGCGTCCGCGATCTCAGCATGCTCCGCCATGGTGCGGCGCATGCGGCTGTCAATAAACTGGCCGCTCATTACACGCAGACGGGTGTTCTGCGTCTGGATACGGGAATAAAGCTCAAGCAGATAATCGTTTTCCAGCACAGAGATCAGAAGAGCGTGGAACTGATCGTCCAGATGGTAAAACTCCGTGCACTCATTCGAGCTCATGTGCGCATGGAAAATCTCCGAATACCGCTTGACCTCCGCCAGATCCAGACGCGAGCCATAATGCCGGAGCGCATAGGGCTCGATCAGGCGGCGCACCTCAAATATCATGCTGATATCGCTGAATGTGAAGCCGGATACAACGATACCGCGCTTGGGAAGCACCTTGAGCAGGCCTTCCTGCTCCAGACGGCCGATGGCTTCGCGCACAGGCGTGCGGGAAAAACCCAGCTCCTCCTGCAAAACCGCCTCGCTGAGCAACTGATTCGGCGCATATTCACACATGGTGATCTTTCGCTTGATGAACTCATAGGCCTTGGATTGCATCGAAGTGGATTTATGATGTGAAGCCATATTGCCATATTACCTCCCAAATTTTGATGTGCTTATTACTATTATATCGGATTCTTTTTGTTTTGCAAGTGCCAGCGCGCACAGGTTCTTCGTTAATTTACACATATTAGACGCAATCGAATTATATAAAGTGACAATTTTTGTGTTTTTGATGCCGGATGAATTGACAAATCGATGCAACAAGCCTAATATACAAGTTGTGAGGAACTTGTATACATGCTAATATACATGTGTGCAGTTCGGAACAGGTGTTTTACACTGTGAAGCCACATCAAAAAACGTTTGGAGGGAAAAAGATGAAAGCAATCTGCATCAAAGAACCGGGACAGGTCGTCATCCAGGAGATGGAAATGCCCGTCCGCAAGCCGGGCGAGGCGCTGCTCAAGCTGCTCTATGGCGGCATCTGCGGCAGCGATCTCGGCTCCTACCGCGGCGCAAATGCCTATGTATCCTATCCGCGCGTACCCGGCCACGAGTTTTCGGCTGAGATCATTGAGATCGACGAGAACGACAAGGGCCTCAAACCCGGCATGATCGTCACCTGCAACCCGTATTTCAACTGCGGCAGCTGCTATTCCTGCCGCCGCGGGCTGGTCAACGCCTGCACGGACAACCAGACCATGGGCGTGCAGCGCGAGGGTGCGTTTGCGGAGTACATCACCATGCCGATCGAACGCATCTACGACGGCAAGGGGCTGGATCCCAAGGTGCTGGCGCTGATCGAGCCGTTCTGCATCAGCTATCACGGCGTATCGCGCGCGGACGTCAAGCCGGGCGAGCGTGTGCTGGTCGTCGGCGCGGGCACGATCGGCGTGCTGGCAGCCGTGGCCGCCAAGGCCAAGGGTGCGGAGGTCACCATCTGCGACGTTGCGCCGGACAAGCTGGACTATGCGTTCCAGACCTTCGGGCTGGACCACAAGCTGCTCAACGACTCGCCGGAGGCGTTTGAAAAGGGCGTTGCGGAGCTGACGAACGGCGACGGCTTTGACGTAACGATCGAGGCGGTCGGCCTGCCGAATACGTTCCAGAACTGCCTGGATGCTGCCTGCTTTGGCGCGCGCGTCGTGCTGATCGGCGTTTCCAAGCGCAACATCGACGATTTCTTCTTCACCATCATCCAGAAGAAGGAGCTCAACATCTACGGCTCGCGCAATGCGATGAAGAAGGACTTCCTCGAGCTGATCGATCTGGTCAAGGGCGGCGGCGTCGCGCTGGACAAGATCGTCACCAACACCTATAAATGGACGGATGCGCCGCAGGCGTTTGCCGACTTCGCTGCAAATGCGGGTAAGATGCTCAAGGTCGTGATCGACTTTACCTGACTGCGATCTCTCCCCTGCCTTACGGCGCAACAGAAAAGAGGATTTCCATGGAAATGACAGCACGGGAGCGGTTCCTTGCCGCTGCCAACCACCGGCCGGTCGACCGCGTGCCGCTGGACATGACGCTCGAGATCGGCGCATACAACCGGCTCGTCCGCTATCTGGACAACGGCCTGCCGGAGATCGACACCTGCGGGACCAACCTGATGGTCTATCCGAGCGCAAAGTTTTGTCAGACGCTTGGGATCGACGTCATGTATCTCAAGATCGGCGCGCCCCGCCGTGTCCGCCCCTTTGTGTACGGAGACGACAGCTTCACCACGGAGTTCGGCCTCGTGTACAAGAAGTCGGTCACCGGCAGCGGCATCATTGATTACGAGCCCTGCAACGCGCCGTTTGCCGATTTCACGGTCGAGGATCTGAACAGCTATGACTGGCCCGACCCCGAGGACGAGACGATCTTCGCCGGCCTGCGGGAGCGCGCCAAAGCGCTGACCGAGGAATACGACGTGGCGCTGGGCGGCTATTTCAACGGCTCGGTATTTTCCACCCCCAGCCTGCTGCGCGGCATGGAGCAGTGGCTGGTCGACCTGCTGATCGACGAGGAATTCGCCTGCCGCCTGATGGAGATCATGTGCGACTACTATACGCGGCTGTACTGCAAGGCGCTCGATGAATGCGGCGAATACCTGAGCTTTGTCCGTCTGGACTTCGACGACTTCGGCACGCAGAACGGCCTGCTGATCTCGCGCGAGCTGTTCAACCGTCTGGTGCGTCCCTATGAAGAGAAGTTCTGCCGGGACGTCAAGGCGCACTTCCGCAAGATCAATCCGGACGGCCTGATCATGAAGCACACCTGCGGCGACGTGCTCGAGCTGATCGGCGACTTTGTCGACATGGGCATCGACATCCTCAACCCCATCCAACCGCATACCAAGTTTATGACGCGCGAGCTGGTCGGCCAGCGCTATGGCGGCAAGATCGCGTTCATGGGTGCGGTGGATACCCAGCGGACCATGCCGTACGGCACGCCGCAGGAGGTGGAAGCGGACGTAAAGGACTGCCTGCGCAAGCTGGCCGGCCCTTCCGGCTTTATCGCCGGCCCCTCCCACCACATTCAGGCGGACGTGCCGCCGGAAAACATCATGGCATTTGTTGACGCCGTGCATCACTATGGTGTGGTGGAAAATGGACGGTTCGTCAACCTGTAAGGCATCGGAATGGATTTTTGTGGGCTTTTTCCAGCTGGCTCTCCCGGCTGGTTGAAGAAATAAAAAGAAAAGGAGAATCACTATGAAAACAACACTGAAAAAGAGACTGCTGGCTTCTCTGCTGTGCGGCGCGATGGCTGTGAGCCTCGCAGCATGCGGCAACAGCTCTCAGGGCTCCGCCGGCGACGACGGCTCGTCCGCTTCGGGCGATGTGGTCGAGCTGCAGATCGGCTTTGAGAACTCTGCGTCCGAGCCGATCGGCCAGGGCCTCGAGAAGTGGGCCGAGCTGCTCGATGAGGCTTCCGGCGGCACCATGAAGATCACCCTGTATCCGGACAGCCAGCTGGGCTCCAAGAACGAGCTGATCGACTCGATGATGCTCGGCGAGCCGGTCGCGACGCTGGCGGACGGCGCGTTCTACGCGGATTACGGCGTACCGGACTTCGGCATCGTATTCGGCCCGTTCCTGTTTGACGACTGGGAGCAGTGCTGGACGCTGATCGAGTCTGACTGGTACAAGGAGCAGTGCGACAAGCTGGAGCAGCAGGGTCTGAAGATCATCTCCTCCAACTGGGAGTATGGCGCGCGCCACACCCTGACCACCACCGAGGTACACTCGGTCGACGATCTCGCCGGCCTGAAGATCCGCGTACCGAACAACCAGATCCAGTCCTACGGCTTTGACGTGCTGGGCGCGGTTTCCACCGGCATGGACCTGGGCGACGTTTACATGGCGCTGCAGGGCAAGACCATTGACGGCGCGGAGAACCCGATCGCTACCCTGTACGGCCGCAAGCTGCACGAGGTTGCGCCGTACCTGATCCTTGACGGCCACGTCCTGAACTTCACCACCTGGGTCTGCTCGGCTGACTGGTTCAACAGCCTGACCGAGGAGCAGCAGAACTGGCTGATCGAGACCGGCAAGGAAGCCGGCTTCTACAACAATGAAGTTCTGGAAGCGCAGGAGCAGGAGTACCTCGACCTGATGCAGGAAGAGGGCGTTACCGTTTACGAGCCCACCGAGGAAGAGCTGAACGGCTTCCGCGAGAAGGCGCAGGCCTTCTACGAGATGGGCGACACCTTCGGCTGGTCTGACGGCCTGTATGAGACCGTTCAGGCGGCTATGGGCAAGTAATCCCGATATCAAATTGAAAAACGGGCGCGGCGGCAGGTTTCCCGCCGCCGCGCTCCATTCAAAAGGAGGGTAATCGTATATGAAAGGCAATAGCAAGATCCGCTCGGTTCTTGGCAATATTGATACGATTATTGCATGCGTTGTACTGGCGGTCCTCGTTGTGCTGACATTTGCGGGCGTTATTTTCCGCTATGTCATGAGCCAGCCGTTCACCTGGCTGGAGGAAGTCCAGACATCCTGCATGGTTTGGATCGTCTTTGCGGCTGCCGGCCCTGCCTTCCGCGCAGGCAACCAGGTAGCGATTGAAATGGTTTACGATATGTTCCCGAACGTCGGCAAAAAAGTGCTGAACATTTTCATCTCTGTCGTCGTCGTTGTTGTGCTGGCCTACCTGTTCTATCAGAGCATCGGCTTCATCAACATCTTCCTGCAGAGCGGGCGCTCCACGCCGATGCTCAAGATCCCCTACTGGCTGATCTACGGCATTGCGCCCCTGTCCTACATCGACATGGTGATCTGCTATTTCTGGTCGCTCAAGAAGGGCGTCAAATCCGAGGCAAAGGAGGCGCTTGAAGTATGAATGGTGTACTCGCATTAGCTGCCATTATCATGCTTGTGCTGCTGTTCCTCAAGGTGCCGGTCTATATCTCGGTACTCGGCGGCGCAATGGTCTATTTCGTCATGAATCCGGACGTCAACGCCATTGTATTCGCACAGCAGGCAATCACCGGCGCGGAGAGCATTTCGCTGCTGGCCATCCCGTTCTTCGTCTGCGCCGGCGTTATGATGAACTACACCGGCGTTACCAAGCGCATCATGGACTTCTGCGAAGTCCTCACCGGCCGTATGTACGGCGGTCTGGCGCAGGTCAACGTGCTGCTGTCCACCCTGATGGGCGGCCTGTCCGGCTCCAACCTGGCGGACGCCGCGATGGAAGCCAAGATGCTGGTCCCGGAAATGGTCAAGAAGGGCTTCTCGCTTGAGTTCTCCTCGGTCGTCACCGCGGTCTCCGCGATGATCACCCCGCTGATCCCGCCCGGAATCTCGATGATCCTGTACGGCTGCATCGCAAACGTGTCCATCGGCGACCTGTTCCTGTCCGGTCTGGGCATCGGCGCTACGATGTGCATCGTTATGATGATCGTCGTCCGCTTTATGTCCAAGAACCGCGGCTATGCGCCGCTGCGCACCACCCGCGTCTCCGGCAAGGAGTGGATCGCTGCGACCAAGCCCGCGATCCTGCCGCTCTGCCTGCCGATCATCATCATCGGCGGTATCCGCATCGGCCTGTTCACCGCGACCGAGGCCGGCGCTGTGGCGATCATCTATGCGATCCTGCTGGGCATCATCTACCGCGAAATGCGCTGGGGCGACCTCAAGCAGGGCCTGAAGGAGACCGTCTGCACGACCTCCTCCATCATGCTGATCGTTGCGGCGGCCTGCGTCTTCTCCTGGGTGCTCACCAAGGAGCGCATCCCGCAGCAGCTGACTGAGTGGATCGTCGCGACCATCAACAACAAGTACATCTTCCTGCTGGTCGTCAACATCTTCCTGATCATCGTCGGCATGTTCATCGAGGGCAACGCCTCCATGATCATCCTCGTGCCGCTGCTCCATCCGATCGCGCTGGAATACGGCATCAACGAGATCCATTTCGCCATGACCTACATCTTCAACAACGCCATCGGCGCCATCTCGCCTCCGATGGGTACCCTGATGTTCGTTACCTGCGGCATCACAGGATGCAAAACCGGTAAATTCATCCGTGAAGCAGTGCCGTTCTACATCATGCTGCTCGGCGTGCTGCTGCTCATCACCTATGTTCCGTGGGTGTCCACCGGCCTGCTCACGCTGTTTGGTTAATGGAAACGCATCCCGCTTTGCGCGGGCTGCAACAATCGGCTTCCGCCGGGCGGGTCTGTCCTGCCCGGACGGAAACCCTGAAACGAAGGGAAAAGCGCTATGGAAAAATTAAATTATGAAGTACTGAAAAAGTCCGGCTATCAGGGCTACATCCTGGAAAACGCGCCGGAAAAGATCCTTCAGTTCGGCGAGGGCAATTTCCTGCGTGCATTTGTCGACTACTGGTTCGATATGTCCAATGAGAAGGTCGGCTGGAACGGCAAGGCTGTTCTGGTGCAGCCGATCGCGCCCGGCCTCGCAAAGCAGATCAACGAGCAGCAGGGCCTGTACACCCTGTATCTGCGCGGCCGTGAAAACGGCGAGAAGGTCGACCGCAAGCGCGTCATTTCCTCGGTCAGCCGCTGCCTGAACCCCTATGAAAAGGCGGACTACGAGGCGATGATGCAGGTCGCGGTTTCGGACGACCTCGAGTTCATCGTGTCCAACACCACCGAGGCTGGCATCGTTTACGATCCCGCCTGCCAGAAGGATGACTGCCCCCCGTCCTCCTTCCCTGCCAAGCTGACCCAGGTGCTGTATGCGCGCTGGAAGGCCGGCAAAAAGCCGCTGGTCATCCTGTCCTGCGAGCTGATCGACAACAACGGCAAGGAGCTGCAGAAGTGCGTCGGCCAGTACATCGAGCAGTGGGGTCTGGAAGCGGACTTCAAGGCCTGGTGCGGCGAATGCACGTTCTGCTCCACGCTGGTCGACCGCATCGTGCCCGGCCGCATCAAGGACCCGGCAGAAGCGGCCAAGATGGACGAGGAAAACGGCTACCACGACGAGCTGATCGACGTGGGCGAGGTATTCGGCGTCTGGAACATCGAAGGCCCGGCGTGGCTCGAGGACAAGCTGCCCTTTAAGGCGGCCGGACTCAACTGCATCGTCGTGCCGGACGTCACCCCGTACAAAAAGCGCAAGGTGCGCATCCTCAACGGCGCGCACACCGGTTTTGTGCTGGGCTCTTACCTCGCGGGCTTTGACATCGTGCGCGACTGCATGCGCAACGACAACATCCGCGGCTTTATGAACAAAATGCTGTATGAGGAGGTCATCCCCACCCTGCCGCTCGATAAGGCCGATCTGGAGCACTTCGCTGCGGCGGTCGAGGACCGCTTCAACAACCCGTTTGTCGACCATGAGCTGATGAGCATTTCGCTCAACTCCACCTCCAAGTGGAAGGCGCGCAACATGCCCAGCTTTTTGGAGTACATCGACAAGCAGGGCAAGCTGCCGGTCTGCCTGACCATGAGCCTGGCCGCCTACATCGCGTTCTACTCGAACGATGTGCAGGAGCTGACCGACAAGGGCCTTGTCTGCAAGCGCCCGAAGGGCAACACCTACACCTGCTCGGACGACCGCTGGGCGCTCGAGTTCTTCTGGAACCACAAGGACGACAGCGCAGCCGATCTGGTGCACGCGGTGCTCACCAACGAGCAGATGTGGGATCAGGACCTGACCAAGATCGACGGCGTGGAAGCTGCGGTGCTTGCTGATCTGAACAAGATCCGTGCGGACGGCGCGGAGGCTGCATTCGCTTCCTGCCTGTAAGCGGGAGGGCTGTTTATGACAAAGCTCATTCAAATCACCGGGCGGGATAACGTAGCGGTCGCGCTGCACCCTGTTGCCAAGGGCGAAACGCTTTCAGCCGGCAGCGTGACTGTCACCGCCATCGAGGACATCCCGCAGGGCCATAAGATCGCGCTGGAGCCGATCGCCGAAGGCGCGGCGGTCGTCAAGTACGGCTACCCCATCGGCCACACGACCGCAGCGGTCCAAACCGGCGCCTGGGTGCATACCCACAATATGCGCACCAACCTGTCCGGCGAAGAGGAATACACCTACGCGCCGGCGGTTCCCACGGTGCAGGCCGTCGAGCCGGAGACCTTCCTCGGCTACCGCCGCAAGGACGGCCGCGCGGCTGTGCGCAATGAGATCTGGATCATCCCCACGGTCGGCTGCGTCAACGACGTTGCCAAAAAGCTGGTGCGGGACAATCAGGATCTGGTGACAGGCTCGATCGACGGCCTGTACACCTTTACCCACCCTTACGGTTGCTCGCAGACCGGCGCGGACCACGCGCAGACCCGCAAGCTGCTGGCGGCGCTCGTGCGCCATCCGAACGCAGGCGCGGTGCTCGTGCTCAGTCTGGGCTGTGAAAACCTGCAGCATGACCAGTTTGTCGAGGAGCTCGGGCCCTATGATGCGGACCGCGTCAAGTTCCTGACCTGTCAGGATGTAGAGGATGAATTTGCCGCCGGCCGCGCGCTGCTCGAGCAGTGCGCCGCCTATGCCGCGCAGTTCAGCCGCCAGCCCATCCCGGTCAGCGATCTCGTGATCGGCATGAAGTGCGGCGGCTCGGACGGCCTCTCGGGCGTGACAGCAAACCCGACGGTCGGCGCGTTCAGCGATATGATGATCGCGCGCGGCGGGTCGACCGTGCTGACCGAGGTACCTGAGATGTTTGGCGCGGAGGGCATGCTGCTCAGCCGCTGCGTCAGCCGCGAGGTGTTTGACAAGGCGGCCTCCATGCTGAACAACTTCAAGGATTACTTTATCAGCCACCATGAGACCGTATACGAAAACCCCTCCCCCGGCAACAAAAAGGGCGGCATCACGACGCTGGAGGACAAGTCCTGCGGCTGCGTGCAGAAGGGCGGCACAGCGCCGATCGTGGATGTGATCGGCTATGGCGATGCGGTCACGGCGCACGGTCTGAACATGCTGTACGGCCCGGGCAACGACCTTGTCTCAGCCACCGCCATGACGGCGGCGGGCGCACACATTGTCCTGTTCACCACCGGCCGCGGCACGCCGTTCGGCGCGCCGGCGCCGACCATCAAGATCGCCAGCAACAGCCAGCTTGCCGCGAAGAAATCCGGCTGGATCGACTTTGACGCCGGTCCGGTCGCGGATGGCGAGGCGATCAGCGACGCGGCCAAGCGCCTGTTTGACCTGGTGCTTCAGGTTGCAAGCGGCCAGCTCTCCAAAAGCGAGCAGCTGGGCTACCGTGAAATCGCGATTTTCAAAGACGGCGTAACACTTTAACCGAATACCGGAAAACACATCGCCTCATCCGCTGTCCGCATGACGGCTGATGGGGCGATGCAACCGGTTTCGCTGAGAGGAGAACCAACAATGAATGAAATGGAGAAACGGATCTCGGAGATCGGCGTGGTGCCGGTCATCAAGCTGAACCATCCGGAGCGGGACGCGGCGCCGCTGGCGAAGGCGTTGATCGCGGGCGGCGTGCCGGTGGCGGAGGTCACCTTCCGCGCGGCGGGCGCGGCCATCGCCATCAAGACCATGCGCGAGCAGTTCCCGGAGATGCTGGTCGGCGCCGGCACCGTGCTCACCACCGCGCAGGTGGATGAGGCCATGGCCGCGGGCGCGCAGTTCATCGTCACCCCGGGCATGGACCCCGCGCTCGTCGAATACTGCCAGAAGGCCGGCATCCAGATCTTCCCCGGCTGCACCACGCCCACCGATTACCACACCGCCTACAAGTTCGGCCTTTCGGTGCTCAAGTTCTTCCCGGCCGAGCAGTCCGGCGGCATGGCGAAGATCAAATCCATGAGCGCGCCTTTCCCGATGTTCAAGATCATGCCCACCGGCGGCATTTCGCTGAAGAACCTCGCGGATTACGTCAAGAACCCGGTCATCGCGGCCTGCGGCGGTTCCTACATGGTCACCGCGGACCTGATCGACAACGGCAAGTGGGAGGAGATCACCGACCTGTGCAAGCAGTCGGTCGAGATCGTAAAGGCGGCGCGCAATGCTTAAGTACACGCTGGCCCATGTGGGCATCAACGCCGCGAACCGCGATGAGGCAGAAAAAGCTGCCCGTATGTTCGAGACCCTGTTCGGCTTTGCGGTCAAGGAGGGCAACAGCTCGATCTTCGCCGGAGACGGCGTCGAGGTGATGAAGGAGCCGTACAAGGGCACAAACGGCCATATCGCCATCGGCACGCCGGATGTGACGGCAGCCAAGGCCGAGCTGGAAGCCCGCGGCTTTGCGTTCGACGACACGACCGCGAAGTTTAAGGCGGACGGCACGCTGAACGCCATCTATCTCACGGACGAGATCTGCGGCTTTGCCGTGCATCTGGTCGGGAAACAGTAAAAAGTACAGGAGGGAAACCCATGAAAGTTGTCACCTTCGGTGAATTGATGATCCGGCTGCAGCCGTACAACTACGAGCGGTTCGTGCAGGCCGACCATCTGGAATTTTCGTTCGGCGGCGGCGAGGCCAATGTGGCGGTCTCGCTGGCCAACTACGGCATGGACGCCGCCTATGTCACCAAGCTGCCGGCACACGCGATCGGTCAGGCGGCGGTCAACTCGCTGCGCCGTTACGGCGTGGACACGAGCATGATCGTGCGCGGCGGCGACCGCGTCGGCATCTACTTCAACGAGAAGGGCGCGTCCCAGCGCGGCTCGGTCTGCATCTATGACCGCGCGCACTCGGCGATTCAGGAAGCGACCACGGCTGACTTTGACTGGAATGCGATCTTCGAGGGCGTGGACTGGTTCCACTTCACCGGCATCACGCCGGCGCTGGGCCCGAACGTGGTGGACATCTGCCGCGAGGCCTGTCAGGCGGCCAAGGCGCACGGGGTCAAGATCTCCTGCGAC
>CALWJG010000043.1 GCA_944380945.1 uncultured Agathobaculum sp.
TCGTCGTCGCAGTCGGACAGGATCTTGCTGACATAGATGAAATTGCCCGAGGTCTCGCCCTTGTTCCACAGCTTGCGCCGCGAGCGCGAGAAAAACCACGCCGTGCCGGTGTCCATGGTCAGGCGCAGCGCCTGCTCGTCGGCGTAGCCCAGCATGAGCACCTCGCCGTTCCGCTCGTCCTGACAGATGACCGGGATGAGCGGCGCCTTGACAAAAAATTTACTCAGATCCATCGCTTACAACCTCACCGGGATATTTTTTTCACGCAGGTGCGCCTTGACCTGTCCCACGGTCAGCTCGCCGTAGTGGAACAGGCTTGCGGCGAGCGCCGCGTCGCAGCCGGTCTGCTCGAACACCTCGGAGAAGTGGCCGAGCGAGCCGCAGCCGCCCGAGGCGATCACCGGGATGCCGACCACGTCCACGACCGCCTTTGTCAGTTCGAGATCAAAGCCGGACTTGGTGCCGTCCTTGTCCATCGAGGTGAGCAGGATCTCGCCCGCGCCGCGCTCGTAAACCTCTTTGGCCCAGGCGACCGCGTCGATGCCGGTCGGCGTGCGGCCGCCCGCGACGTATACCTCAAAGCCCGAGGGCGTCTTGCCCGTGTGGCGGCCGTCGATCGCAACGACCACGCACTGACTGCCGTATTTCTCCGCCGCAGCGCCCACCAGATCGGGGTTTTTGACCGCTGCGGAGTTGACCGATATCTTATCCGCGCCCGCGCGCAGGATGTCGCGGAAATCCTCCACCGTGCGGATGCCGCCGCCCACCGTGACCGGCACGAACACCTCGCGGCAGGTGCGGCGCACCACGTCCGCGATCGTGTCGCGGCCGTCGCTCGTGGCGGTGATGTCGAGGAACACGATCTCGTCCGCGCCCTCCTGCGAGTAAAACTTGGCAAGCTCCACCGGGTCGCCCGCGTCGCGCAGGCCGACGAAGTTGACGCCCTTGACCACGCGGCCGTCCTTGACGTCCAGACAGGGGATGATGCGTTTTGCCAGCATGGGATCGTCCTCCCTTCCCCGTCAGTCGTCCGCCGCTTCGCGGATGGCCGCGGCGAGGTCGAGCGTGCCGGTGTAGACCGCGCGGCCCGCGATCGCGCCCTCGATGCCGAGCTTTTTGAGCCGGCGGATGTCCTCGATCGTGGACACGCCGCCCGAGGCGATCAGGCAGCACGCGACCGAGGCGCGCAGCGCGGCGAGCTGGTCAAAGTTCGGGCCTGCAAGCATGCCGTCCTTGTCGATATCCGTGAAGATGATGTTTTTCACGCCGTAGGACTCCATGCGCTCGGCGAACGAGATGTAGTTCTCGCCGCTGTCGCCCAGCCAGCCGTCCGTGCGCACGGTCTTGGACTTGGCGTCCACGCCGATGACGATCTTATCGCCGTATTTCTTGACCGCCTCGACCACGAACTGCGGGTTGCGCACCGCCGCCGAGCCGATGATGACGCGCCATACGCCCAGACTGAATACGTTCTCGATATCCTCCATGGTGCGGATGCCGCCGCCCAGCTCGACCGTGGCGCCGGTCTCGCGGATGACGCGCGCGACCACATCGTAATTGGCGTGCGTGCCGTCCTTGGCCGCGTCCAGATCGACCATGTGGATCAGCGTCGCACCCGCGTCCAGAAAGCGGCGCGCGGTCTCGACCGCGTCCTCCGCCACCTTGAACACCGTATCATAATCGCCCTTTTTCAGGCGCACACATTGTCCGTTTTTCAGATCGATTGCAGGGATAACCCTCATCTTCCCACCTCCGTCAAGTTTACAAAGTTTTTCAGCATGCGCAGCCCCACATTCCCGCTTTTTTCGGGGTGGAACTGGCAGCCGAACAGGTTGCCGCGCGCCACCATTGCGGGCACGCGCGCGCCGTAGTCCGTCGCCGCGGCGAGGTCGTCCTCCACCGCGGGATTTGCCATAAAGCTGTGCACGAAATACACATAATCGCCCTGCCGCACGCCCTCGGTCATGGCGTTGGGGCGCAGGATGTCCAGCGCGTTCCAGCCGATCTGCGGCAGCTTGAGCCGGGTCTCGATGCGCGCGATATGCCCGGGCAGCAGCCCGAGCCCCTCGCAGGGACGCACCTCGTCCGAGCGCTCGAACAGCATCTGCATGCCAAGGCAGATGCCGAGAAAGGGCTTTCCCTCCGCCGCCTTGCGCACCGCCGGGGTCAGCCCCGAGGCATGCAGCGCGTCCATGGCGTCCGGAAACGCGCCCACGCCGGGCAGGATGACGCCCGCCGCGCCCTCGATCGCCGCGGCCGTGTCCGCGATCCGGCTGTCGCAGCCCAGAAAATCCAGCGTGTTCTGCACGCTCATCAGATTGCCCGCGCCGTAGTCTACGATTGCGATATAACTCATTTCCACATCCTCTGGTCCTTGGTTGATCCGTCAGCCGCGGCGCAGCAGCGCGCGGCCCAGCATTTCGCCGATCCACACGCCCGCCACGCACAGCACAACGCTCGCGCCCGCATACAGCAGGCCGGAGGCGGTCTGCCCGTCCTCCAGCAGCCGCAGGGTCTCAAGCGAAAAGGTCGAAAAGGTCGTAAACCCGCCGCACACGCCGGTTTTCCAGAACAGCACCGTGTTCGGCGAGGCGGCGCCCTGCGCCGTCACGCCCACGACAAAGCCGATCACCAGCGCGCCCAGCACGTTGGTCAGCAGCGTCAGGAACGGGAACGCGCTTTTCAGCGGCAGCAGGCTGATGCCGTACCGCCCCATCGCGCCCAGCGCGCCGCCCAGGCCGACGGCCGCAAACGCTGTCATATCCATCCCTCCGTCCGGTTATTTCCCTTTTCCGCCTGGCAGATAGCGGCGGTTCAGGAGCACCGTGCCGCCTACCAGCACCGCAGCGGCGGCAAACAGGCCGGCCATATAGACCTTGCCCTCCGCCGCGATCTGTGTGATGCAGGCGATCGCGGCGGTCAGCAGATACACCACGCCGATGCCGCTCTGGTATTTATCCGCCTGCGCCCCATCCAGCTTTTCGCGGTAATCCGGCCGGATGACCATCGTGCTCTCCGTATGCCGCAGGTTCATCACACCTGCCGCCGCGATGCCCACGATGCACAGCCAGGTCAGCCAATCCATATCGCTCATTTACAGCACCCCTTTTGCGCTCAGCACGCCGCCGCCCGTCTGCGCCACCGCCTGCCGGAGCGCCCGCGCGAGCGCCTTGAACAGCGCCTCGGTGATGTGGTGGGCGTTGTCGCCGTATTCGGCCTTGAGGTGCAGGGTCAGCCCGGCGTTTACGCTGAGCGCGCGCATGAATTCCACGGTCAGGCAGGTGTCGTACCCGCCGCACATGGGCTGCGGCATGGGCGCATCGAACACCAGATAGGGCCGGCCGGAAATATCCAGCGCGCAGAAGCCGAGCGCCTCGTCCATGGGCACGAATGCCTGCCCGAAGCGCGCGATGCCCGCCTTGTCGCCCAGACACTGGCTGAGCGCCTGCCCGAGCGCGATGCCGCAGTCCTCGACCGTGTGGTGGCCGTCCACCTCGAGGTCGCCCTTGCAGCTGAGCGTCAGACCGAAGCCGCTGTGCACGGCAAAGCTGTTCAGCATATGGTCAAAAAAGCCGATGCCGGTGTCGATTTCCCGCGCACCGCCCTCGAGGTCAAGGGTGAGCGCGATGTCGGTCTCCTTGGTTTTGCGTTTGATCTCTGCCTTGCGCATTTATTTGTCCTCCGCAAAGCGCACTGCGATCGAGTTCGCATGCGCATTCAGATGCTCGCTCTCCGCGAGCGCGATGATGTCCTGCGCATAGCCCGCGAGGGCGTCGCGCGTGTATTCGATGATGCTGGTTTTCTTCAAAAACGTGTCCGTGGACAGCGGCGAGAAGAACCGCGCCGTGCCCGAGGTGGGCAGGACGTGACACGGACCGGCCATATAGTCGCCGAGCGGCTCGGGCGCATACTGCCCGAGGAAGATCGCGCCCGCGTTGTGCAGGCACGGCAGCAGCGCACGCGGGTCTTCGGTCACGACCTCGAGATGCTCGGGCGCGACCACGTCCGCCATCCGGCACGCGTCCTTCAAATCCTCAAACACGATCGCGCAGCCGTAGTTCTGCACGCTCTCGCGGATGATGTCCCACCGCGGCAGCGCTCTGGCCTGCCGCTCCATCTCCGCGCCGACGGCCTGCGCCAGCGCCATCGAGTCGGTCAGCAGCACAGCGGAGGCCAGCCTGTCGTGCTCGGCCTGGCTGAGCAGGTCGGCCGCGACCCAGACCGGGTCGGCCGTGCGGTCGGCAATGACCAGCACCTCGGACGGGCCGGCGATCATGTCGATGTCTACCGTGCCGAACGCGAGCTTTTTGGCCGCCGCGACAAAGGCGTTGCCCGGGCCGACGATCTTATCCACCTGCGGGATGAAGCCCGCGCCGTAGGTCAGCGCGGCGATGGCCTGCACGCCGCCGACCGCGATGACCGTATCCACACCCGCGATCTTGGCAGCCGCGAGCACCTCGCGCGACATGTTATCAGTCGGCGGGGTGACCATGATGATCTCGCCCACGCCCGCGACCTTGGCCGGGATAGCGTTCATCAGCACGCTGGACGGATACGCCGCCGTGCCGCCGGGCACATAGATGCCCACGCGCGCCAACCCGCGCACGGTCTGGCCGAGGGTCTCCCCTGCCGCGCGCTTCCACTCCCACGATTTCGCGAGCATCTGCTCGTGGTAATCGCGGATGTTGGCCGCGGCCTTTTCCAGCGCCGCGATCAGCGCGGGGTCACAGGCGCGGTACGCCTCGTCCAGCACGGACGGCTCGACCACATAGGGCGCCTTTTTGTCGAATTGCTCCGCGTACGCACAGACCGCGTCAAAGCCGCGGGCTTTGACGTCGTCCATGATCGCGCGGACGGTTTTCTCAATATCGCCGCGCGCCCCCTCGGCGCGGGCCTTCATCTCGCGGATGACCGCCTGCTCGGCCTGTCCGTCCGCGAGGACGGTTTTCAGAAACATGGCTGCAACACCTTACCTGTTATCGTATGGAAGGCCGCTGCGGCGCCCTCCCGGATTATCCTATTATATCATTTTTCGAGGCCGTTTTCCAGTTCGGTGATGACCTTCTGGATGGCGGCCTTTTTGAGCTTGGCGCTCGCGAGGTTGACGATCACGCGCGCCGAGATGGGCGCCACGTCCTCGATCACCTCGAGGCCGTTCTCCTTGAGCGTCGTGCCGGTCTCGACGATGTCCACGATCGCGTCCGCGAGTTCGAGCAGCGGCGCGAGCTCGACCGAGCCCTCGATCTTGATGGTCTCGACGTCCATGTTCTTTTTGTGGAAGAACGCCTTGGTGACCGCCGGGTACTTGGTCGCGATGACCGGCGTCTTATAGCCGCCGTATACGTCCTTGCCCTTTTTGGTCGCCAGCGCAAAGCGGCATTTGCCGAAGCCGAGGTCGACCATCTCGTAAAAGCTGCCGCCCTTTTCCATGATCGTGTCCTTGCCGACCACGCCCATATCGCACACGCCGTGCTCGACATAGGTGATGACGTCCGCCGCCTTGGCGAGCACGATCTCGATGCCCGCGCCCGGCAGGGCGAAAATCAGCTTGCGCGAGCCGGCCTCCAGCTCGGAGATATCGTAGCCCGCGCTTTTGAGCAGCGCAAGCGTCTTTTTCTCCAGCCGGCCCTTGGTCAGCGCGATGCGCACGGTGTCGCGGCGGGTCGCCGCCTCGGGCCGCGCCGCGCCCTGCAGGCTCTCCGCGACGCGCTCCACGTCGATGCCGAAGCCGCCCGCGGGCAGGTCCCTGCCGAACTTGGCGCACAGCGAATTGTATCGCCCGCCGGACAGGATGGCCGCGCCCGCGCCGCCGATATAGCCGCGGAACATGACGCCCGTGTAATAGTCCATCTCGTGCACCAGACCAAGGTCGATCATGATGCGCTTGCCATAGCCCGCCGCGTCGAGCGCCTGGTACAGCCGCCGCAGATAGGCCACCGCACCCAGCACGCGCACGTTGCCGGTCAGCCGCTCGACCTCGTCCAGCACCTCGATGCCGCCGAACAGCTGCGGCATTGCGCCCAGCGCCTTGGCGGCCGGGCGGTCGCCGTAGGGGGCGAGCGCGTCGCCCAGCGCGGCGAACGATTTGTTCTCGATCAGACGGCGGATGCCCTCGGCGGCCTGCTCGTCCGCGCCCAGCTCCTCGATCAGCGCCTTGTAGATCTCCGCGTGTCCCAGCTCGATGCGGAAGCTGTCCGCGCCGGTTTTGCTCAGCGCGCCGAACGCAGCGGACAGGATGTCCTTGTCGGCGTCCAGCCCATCCGCGCCGATCAGCTCCGCGCCGACCTGCAGGAACTCGCCCTTGTGCCCATGGCCGCCCGCGACCGAGCGGAACACCTTCTGGCTGTAATACAGCCGCACGGGCAGCGCCGCGTCGTCCAGCCGGGTCGCGGCGATGCGGGCGATCGGGGTGGTGTTATCCGGACGGGCGACGCAGATGCGGCCCGACCGGTCGATGATCTTGAGCATGTTCTGCTGGTCGAGCTCGGGGTTCGCCTGCGCGAACACATCATAATACTCGACCGCAGGGGTGATGACCTCGCTGTACCCGCAGGCTTCGAGCGCCTCGCGGACGGCGCGCTCGGTCTGCCGCAACGCGCGGCAGGAGGCGAACAGCAGGTCGCGGGTCCCCTCGGGGGTGGAAATACGAAAACGGTTCATAGCCGGAATGCTCCTTTATTGCTTTATCGCGCTAAAATCATACCATACCGCTGCATACCCTGTCAACCCCTGATTTTGCGGAGGGTCATGCCGCGGTAGGTCGGCGCATCGCGCACGATTTGGATTTTGCCGGCCTGCGCCAGCGCGCGGATGCGGGAAAACACCAGCATATCGCCCACGCGGTTGCCGGTTTTCCTGTCCAGCTCCCCGATCGCGCGGCCGACCGCAAGCGCGGCGGGCATTTCTTCCTCCGTGATGCCGGACAGGATGACCGCGTCGTAGAAATCCGCGGGCACGGACTGCACTTCGCCGTCCGCCATCGCGCGCAGGGGCAGGTTCTCCCCCTGCAGGCGTGCCCAATCAGCCGTCAGCTGCGCCTGTTCGGTCTCGGCCAGCCGGCGGCGGCGCTGATAAAAGTACGGCAGCAGGTTGGGCGAGACCTCGCCCACGGTGCTGAAATACGCCGTGCCGCCCACTGTCTGCGCTTTGATCTGGCGGCGCTCGACGCGCGCGGCATACCGCCGCAGCAGCGCCTGCGGCGCAAAGCGCAGCAGAAAGTTGACCGCGCGGCTGTCTGTGATCACGCTGACCGCCGCTGTATTTCTGTGCGCTCTGGTCTGGTCATTGATCCGCCGAATCTCGCCGGCCGGCATGGTGTTCACCTCGACTGCCCACACGGGGATGCGCCGCGCGTACAGGCGGCTGACCACATACCGCAGGCCGCATTGCTCGCGCGCATTGCCCTTGCCGTACCAGATCACGGCCTCGTCGGCCTCGTCCAGCCGAGTGAGCGTCTCAAAATGCCGCTCGGTCAGTTCGTCCATCCAACTGCCGTCCAGCTCCGGGTCGCCGCGCCACGGGGCGATAATACTGTCTCGCGCGGCGCGGTCGGCCACATCGGAAATATCGCCTTGTGCATAGTCGTCCTGCAGCGCAAGGATGTGGTCGGCCGTCAGCTCGGGCGCGATATCGTGCCGCGCCTCGCAGAGCGCCCCCTTTGCGCTGTCGCCAAAACAGATCCAGTACATCGCGTTTACCTCCCCGCAGCGTACTGCTCAGCCAGCTCCGCCACACAGTCGAGGAAGCTCTCCTCGCCGATCGTGTTGAGCTTCCAGAACACCGCCTGGCTGCCGCCCGCCGTGATCGCGGACAGGAACAGCTCGTCCCCGCTGCCCACGAGCGTCAGGTTCATGCTCACGCGGTTGCCGCCCGTCCAGCTGTACCGCTCGAACACGCGCACCGCGCAGCGCACGCCGTCCGCCTGCCAGTCGCTGCCGTCCTCATAGGAGGCGGACACGCTGCCGTTCAATATCCCGTCAAACAGATAATCGTGGAACGCCTGAAAATCCCCTCTGAGGCGTTTTTCGTATTTCGCCATATCTCTCTGTCCTTTCCGCTGTCATGCAAACAGGCTGATCTGGGTGGTCTTGGGCATGGAGCCGAGCGCGCCGATCTGGTCGAGCAGCTCGACCACCGCCTTGGACGCCTTGGGACAGCGCACCGCCATCTCCTCCGCAGAGAGGAACTTGCCGTTTTTGCGCTCCTCGACGATGTTCTGCGCCGCCTGCTCGCCGATGCCGGGCATCGAGGTGAACGGCGGGATCAGCCCGTTTTCGGTCACGATAAAGTCGGTCGCATCCGAGGTGTACACGTCCATCGGCTCAAAGGTGAAGCCGCGGCGGTAAAACTCGTGGCATACCTCGAGCGTGGTCATCATTTCCTTTTCGGCCGCGGTGATGGTCTTTTCGCGGTCCTTCATCTGCAGCTCCCTGATCTTGTCGATGCACACCTTGTCGCCCTTGATCATGCAGGAGGCGTCAAAGCCCTTGGCGCGCACCGAGAAGTACGCGGAGTAGAACGCGAGCGGCCGGTGCACCTTGAACCACGCGATGCGGAACGCCATCATGACATAGGCGACCGCGTGCGCCTTGGGGAACATATACTTGATCTTTTTGCACGAGTCGATGTACCAGTCGGGCACGTTCTGCTCGCGCATCGCGCCCTCCATCTCCTCGGTCAGGCCCTTGCCCTTACGCACGGACTCCATGGTCTTGAACGACAGCTTGGGCTGCACGCCCTGCAAAATCAGGTAGTTCATAATATCGTCGCGGCAGCAGATGCAGCCGGACAGCGGGATGCCCTTGTGCACCAGCTCCTGCGCGTTGCCCAGCCACACGTCCGTGCCGTGCGACAGGCCGGAGATCGACACCAGCTCGGCAAAGGTCGAGGGCTTGGTCTCCTTGACCATGCCGCGCACGAACTTGGTGCCGAACTCGGGCACGGCCAGACAGCCGAGGTCGCCCAAAATGGGGTCGGTGTCCGGGTTGTCGCCCGTGTATTTGAGCGCCTTGCACGAGTGGAACAGGCTCATGGTGTCCGGGTCGTCGAGCGGGATCTCCTGCGCGTTGACGCCGGTCAGGTTTTCCAGATGCTTGATCATGGTCGGGTCATCGTGCCCGAGCTCGTCCAGCTTCAAAAGGTTCGCGTCGATCGAGTGATACTCAAAGTGGGTGGTGATGATGTCGGAATCCGGGTCGTCCGCCGGGTGCTGCACCGGGCAGACGTCGTAGATCTCGATCTCCTTGGGCACGACGACCACGCCGCCCGGGTGCTGGCCCGAGGTGCGGCGCACGCCCGTGCAGCCCGCGGCGAGGCGGTTTTCCTCCGCGCGCGAGCACTCGATGCCGCGCTCGTCCATGTATTTTTTTACATAGCCGTAGGCGGTCTTTTCCGCGACCGTGCCGATCGTGCCCGCGCGGAACACATGGTCGTGCCCGAAGATCTCGCCCGTGTACCAGTGGATGCGCGACTGGTATTCGCCCGCGAAGTTGAGGTCGATATCCGGCACCTTGTCGCCCTCGAAGCCCAAAAAGGTCTCGAACGGGATGTTGAAGCCCTGCTTGGTGAGCGGCTTGCCGCATTTGGGGCAGATCTTGTCCGGCAGATCGACGCCGCAGGAATATTCCTCGTGCCACTCGACGTATTTGTCGTCCGGGCACAGGTAGTGCGGCGCGAGCGAGTTTACCTCGGTGATATCCGACATGAACGCCGCGAGCGACGAGCCGACCGACCCGCGCGAGCCGACCAGATAGCCGTCCGCGAGCGACTTGGTCACGAGCTTCTGCGCGATGATGTACATGACCGCGTAGCCGTTGCCGATGATCGAGTTGAGCTCGCGGTCGAGCCGCGCCTGCACGATCTCGGGCAGCGGGTCGCCGTAGATGCGCTTGGCCTTCTCGTAGCACATATTGCGCAAATCGTCCTCGCAGCCGTCGATGTGCGGCGGGTAGTTTTCGCGCGGCACGGGGCGGATCACGTCGCACAGATCCGCGATCTTATTGGTATTCTCGACCACGACCTCGTACGCGCGGTCCTCGCCCAGATAGGAAAACTCACGGAGCATCTCGTCCGTGGATTTGAAGTACAGCGGCGCCTGATTGTCCGCGTCGCCGAAGCCCTGTCCCGCCATCAGGATGCGGCGGAAGGCCTCGTCCTCAGGCTCGAGGAAGTGCACGTCGCCGGTCGCGCAGCAGGGCTTGCCCAGCTCGTCCGCGAGGCGCAGGATGGCGCGGTTCCAGTCGCGCAGCTGCTCCTCGTCCCGCGCCTGTCCCTTTTCGATCATAAAGCGGTTGTTGCCGATCGGCTGGATCTCGAGATAGTCATAGAAGGACGCGAGCCGCTTGAGCTCGTCCCACTCCGCGCCGCCGGTCAGCGCGCGGAACACCTCGCCCGCCTCGCAGGCCGAGCCGAAGATCAGCCCCTCGCGGTGGCGGATGAGCTCGCTGCGCGGCATGATCGGCCGCTTGTTGTAGTATTCCAGAAAGCTCTTGGAGATCAGCTGATAAAGGTTCCTGAGCCCCGCCTGATTTTTCACCAGAATGATGAAATGATAGCGCGGCAGGTTTTTCAGCTTGTTCTTGCGGTCGGTTGTCGCGGCGAGCACCGGGTTGATGTCCGCCACGGTCACCGCGTGCATCTCGTCTTTGAGCCGCGCCAAGAGCTTTACAAAGATGCGGCCGAGGACAGCCGCGTCCTCGCTCGCGCGGTGGTGCTCAAACGGGCCGACGGCCAGCTCCTTGGCCAGAATGTTCAGCTTGAACTTGTGCAGGTGCGGCAGCATCAGGCGGGACATTTCCAGCGTGTCGATCGCGGTGAAGTCCCGCTCGATGGCAAGGCGTTTGCACGCCGTGCGCAGAAAGCCCATATCGAACCCCGCATTGTGCGCGACGAGCGGGTACTGCCCCTCCCCCGCCCACGCGAGGAATTGGGGCACCGCCTCGCCGAGGTCGGGCGCGTCCGCGACCGTCTCGTCCGAAATGCCGGTGAGCTTGGTGATCTCCTCCGGAATGGGCTTGTGCGGGTTGACATAGGTCTGGAAGCTGTCCTGGATCGCGCCGTCGGTCACGCGCACGGCCGCGATCTCGGTGATCTCCTCGCTCGCGGGGTTGAGGCCGGTGGTCTCGAGGTCGAACACGATGAACGTGCCGGTGAGCGGCTCGGCGGACGAACCGCGCACGACCGACAGGCTGTCCGCATCGTTGACGTAATACGCCTCGATGCCGTAGATGATCTTCATGTCCCCGATGATGTCCTTCTGCTTGCCCTCCTGCGCGTGCAGCGC
>CALWJG010000044.1 GCA_944380945.1 uncultured Agathobaculum sp.
CCGGTCTGATGCGCCTTGGCGCCGGTGACGTAAACACCGTCCGCGGTGCGCTCGACGACATGCAGGAACAGGTCGGGATCCGCCTGCTGGGACGGGGACAGGCCGCGGTCGCCCTTGACGTCGGTCATCGCGCCGTCCACTGCCCAGTCGTTCTCCTGCACCTCGGTCCAGAACTTCTTGAAGTTCTCATGGTACTTGGTGCCGCAGGCCTCGTCGGTCTCATAGGTCGTGGAGAAAACCGCGTTTGCCGCGTCCAGACCAACGCAGCGCTGGAAGCAGGCTGCAGTCTTCTGGCCGAGCAGGCGCTGCATCTTGACCTTTTTGATCAGGTCGTCCGTGGACTGATGCAGGTGGGTGAAGCGGTTGATCTTCTTGCCGGTCAGCGAGGAGGTCGCGCACATCAAATCCTCGTACTGCGGGTCTTCAGCCAGCTCGTAGGTCGCGGCGAAGGAGTTGAGCGACGGGCGCACGATCGGGTCGTCCACCACGTTCTCCACCTTTTCGCCAAAGCGGTACAGGTTCAGGTGCAGCCCCCGCAGGGAGTCGATATATTGTTCTTTGGTCATCATGGTTTATTGCCTTCTTTCCTGTCCATGGTATAGGAAAAGCGCTGGAATGTAATGTGAGGAGACTTGAACGGATTACTTTATCCAAATACATTCCAGCGCGAATCCACGGTTGTTGCCGTCTCAGACGGCGAGCTTTTCCCCGAAGCGCCGCTCGAACTCCTCTGCGAGCTCGGCGCGGAACTTGGGATGCGCGATCGCGATCAGCTGCTTGGCGCGCTCGCGCAGGGTCTTGCCGCGCAGCTGCGCCACGCCGTATTCGGTCACAATATAGTTCACATCGCAGCGGCTGGTCGTGACCGGGCCGCCGGTCGTGATGGTCGTCACGATCTTGGAGGCGGATTCGTCCTTGGTGGTCGAGTGCAGCGCGATGATCGAGCGCCCGCCGTGGGACAGGTTCGCGCCGCGCACAAAGTCCATCTGTCCGCCGATGCCCGAGATCTGCCGCAGGCCGATCGCCTCCGCGCAGACCTGACCCTGCAGGTCGACCTCCACGCAGGAGTTGATGGACACCACATTGTCGTTCTGCGAGATGACCGCCGGGTTGTTGCACACGTCCACCGGCAGCATGCGGATCATCGGGTTGTTGTCCACATAGTCATACAGCCGGCGCGTGCCCATCAGGAAGGTGACGCACACCTTGCCCACGTCGCGCTGCTTGCGGCTGCCGTTGATCACGCCGTTTTCCAGCAGCGGCAGCACGCCGTCCGAGATCATCTCGGTATGCAGGCCGAGGTCGTGCTTGTCGCCGAGGAACGAGCACACCGCGTCCGGCACCGCGCCGATGCCGAGCTGCAGGCAGTCGCCGTCGCGCACAAGGTCTGCAATGTACTTGCCGATCTGCCGGTCCTGCTCAGTGATCTTCGCCGGGGGAGACTCGGGCAGCGGCTCCCACGAGCACAGGAAGCCGTCGATGTCGGAGACGTGCACAAAGCTCTCGCCGAAGGTGCGCGGCATGTTGGGGTTGACCTCCGCGATCACGGTCTTGGCGGATTTGACCGCCTGCGCGCCGTAGTCGCAGGACAGGCCGAGCGACACATACCCGCGCTCGTCCGGGGGCGAGCAGGTGAACGCGAATACGTCCACCGGCAGCGTGCCGTCCCGGAACATGCGCGGCACATCCGAGAAGAACGCCGGCGTGTAGTCCGCGCGGTTTTCCGCAATGGGCTTGCGCGCCGCGCCGCCGACAAACAGCGCGTTGTGGCGGAAATGGCTCTCCATGCCGGGCTTCAGATAGTCGCCCGAGCCGAGGTAGACCATGTGCGCGATCTCGACGTTATGAAACTGCTCCGCCATGCGCGCCATCGTGCGCTGGAAGATGATCGGCTCGCCCACCGCGTGGCCGAATACCACGCGGTCGCCGTCGTGGATCACCGAGACCGCCTGTTCGGGCGTCATCGTGTGCTCCTTGTAGTATTTTCTCCAGTCCATGCTGATTCCTCCCGCTTAAAACGCTGCGCGGTAGATCGAAAGGAGGTCCTCTTCGGTCAGTTCGACATAGTTGTTGCCCAGCAGGCGCTGCTGTGTCTCGATGACGCTGTGCGCAAAGTCCGGCAGCTCCTCCGCCGTGACTCCATGCGCATGCAGCGGGCCCTTTTCGAGCACATCGTCCATCAGGTTGTACAGGGTTTCGAGCGCGAACACCGGCTCGACGTCCAGCTCTCTGGCGAGCAGCTCTTCCAGCTGGTTGAGCTTGCCGATCGGCTTTTTCTCCTGATACTTGCGCATGACGTCCGCAAACATCAGCTGGTTGGCCTGCCCGTGCGGGATGTGGTGTACGCCGCCGAGCGGATACGCCATCGCATGTACGGCAGCACAGCCCGCGTGGCCGAATGCGATGCCTGCAAAGTTGGATGCGCGCAGGAAATTAAGTGCGTGCGCCTTCCAGCCGTCCTTGCTGCCGGACGCGACCGCTTCCTTCCAGCCGCGCAGGATGTGCTGCAGCGCCTTCTCCGAGAACAGCTCGCTGATTACGCAGGCGTTCGGGGAGAGGTAGCTTTCCACCGCGTGCACCATCGCGTCGATCGAGCTGGTCGCAAACACAGGATAGGGCAGGCTCTGGAGCATGGCCGGTACGAGCGCCGCCTCGTCCGCGAACATGGCGGGGGAGACCAGACCGACCTTGACGCCCTTGGTCGTGCGGTTGATGATCGAGATGTTGGTGACCTCGCTGCCCGTGCCGCAGGTCGTGGGCACGATGATGAGCGGATGCTCTTTTTCGAGCGACGCCATGCGGTCATACAGGTCGTCCACCTTGTCGGACGGCCGCGCCACGGTCAGCACCTTGGCGATGTCGATCACCGTGCCGCCGCCGACGGCCACGATGCGGTCGTAGTCCTTGTCCCGCAGGTCGTTCAGGATCGCGTCCACCATCACGTCGGTCGGCTCGCCCGCGCCGTACTTCTCCTGAAAGCAGGTGTGGCAGCCCAGATCCAGCGACGCGATCGTGGGGTTGTAAATATATTCGTTGGTCAGGATCAGATCGGCCGGGCCGAGCGAGAGCGCGCCCGCCAGCGCGGCGAAATCCGGGTATTCCGCAATGGACGGAATGAGCTGAAAGGCTTTCATGGCATTTGCCTCCTTAAATATCCGGGAAGTACTTCGCGTCCGGCGCGGTCACCCATTCGTACTCCTTGACGACCGTGGTGACAATGTTCTTATCGTCCTGCAGGCGGATGCACCACAGGTAGTACTCCGCATAGCCGGGCGCCGCAGCCTGCGAGTGGGTGACGTTTGCGGGCATGCCGGTCAGGTCGTTGTTCTTGACCTTGTAGGCGTCGTCGCCGTATTCGGCCAGGCCGTAGCCGTTCTCCGGCAGGAACTTGTAGTAGTACATCTCAGGCTCCACATGCTGATGCGGCGGATAAGAGGACCACTTGCCCGGGAAGTGCACAACCTCGCCGATGAAGAAGTTGGTCTCCGGGCAGTTGGAGCGGTCAAAGAAGGTACGCACCATGCGGGTGGAGCACTCGTTCATCTGGCCCGCGCCGCGCTCCTCGTTGGCGCACAGGCAGTCCTCCGGACGCATGAGCCGCGCCGCAAAGCTGCGCTTGTTCTCCGTGCGCGCGACAGCGACCTCGGTCTCGGTCTCGGCGGTGATGGTCACCTTGGTGTTCTGCGGCACATGCAGCAGGATCGCGCCCTCATGGAAGCAGTCGCGGCGCTCCACGGTCTCGCTCTTGTTATCCCATGCGAAGGTCACCTTGCCGCTCAGCAGGTCGTAAACGACCTCCTGCGCGTAGTCAAAGTGCATCACGTCGCCCGCCGCCATCTTGACGACGCCGAACTCCATGCCCATCATTTCCGGGTTTTCGACCGCGGAGATCATCTTGTTGTAGCCCTGCTCAAACGGGCCCTTGCTCGTGTATTTCATCGCGTTTTTCGCTCCTTTTTCCCGATTTTGCGTAGCAGAAAGCCGCCCGCTCTGTACGGGCGGCTTTGCCTGCGTTTTTTCTGATTATATGGATCAACGTGCTGAGGCACTCGGTTTCACTTCCGTGCGGCTGCGCCCGTCATGCAGCGCGCGGGAGCGCGCTGCACACCGGACATGTGAGAGAAAATAATTCCGGAGAATGTAATGAGAAGTACAAGCCGTGGAAGAAGAAAGGGGAGTGACCTCAGTACATTCTCGCCTCTGCAAGGTGGTCGTCGATGCGCTTGCGCGCTTCCTTGACCGCGTCGGACTTGGACGTGGAAGCCACGCCGATGTGCCACCAGGACTCGTAGCCCTCGGCCATGGTCTTGGGCAGCACCTTTGCGTCGATGATGCACGGACCGGACTCCTTCTTTGCGTCCTGCACAGCCTTGCGGAACTCGTCCGGAGTCTTGGCATAGAACGCCTTAAAGCCGTAGCCCTCGCCGACCTTACCGAAATCGGTGTAGCAGTACTTGCCGTCCAGCTTGCCGGTCTGCTCGTTGCGGTGACGCATCTCGGTCGCGAGCGAGCCGACGCCGTTGCCCATCTGCAGGTTGTTGATGCAGCCGAACGCCGCATTGTCGAACACCACGATCGTGACCTTGACGTTCTCCTGCGCGATGGTCGGCATCTCGGAGTTGAGCATCATGAACGAGCCGTCGCCCACGAGCGCATAGACTTCCTTATCCGGCGCCGCCAGCTTGGAGCCCAGCGCGCCCGCGATCTCGTAGCCCATGCAGGAAGCGCCGTATTCCATGTTGTAGGAATCCTTGGCGTCGGTCACCCACAGGCGCTCGAGGTCAGCCGGCAGGGAGCCCGCCGCCGCGACGACGATCGCGTCGTCATCGATCTCCTCACGCAGCATGCCGACTGCGTTGGACTCGGTGATCGTGCCGCCGATGTCGTTTACATAGTCGTTCATGATCTTCTCGGTCCAGCTCGGCACGCAGGGCACGAACTTGCCCTCGCCGAAGCCCTCGCCGTGGTACTGGACGCCCAGCACGCGCAGGCGCTCCTCTTCCCAGATCTTGCGGATCTTGTCGATCTCGTCCGTGTAAGCGGACTTGTAGTTGGCTGCCTTGAGCTTCGCCATGATCGCCTCCAGCGTCACCTTGGCGTCGCCCACGCAGCGGGTCGCGTCCAGCTTTTCCGCATGGAACTCAGAGGTGTTGATCGCCAGTACCTTGATATCCGGGTTGCGGAACAGCACCCACTTGGAGCCGGTGACGAAGTCGTTGAAGCGGGTACCGACGCCGATCACAAGGTCGCAGTCTTTGCACAGGTCGTTGGCAGCCAGACCGCCCGTAACGCCGATGCCGCCGACCGACAGCTCGAACGAATCCGGCAGGGCAGAGTGGCCGGCCTGCGTCTGGGAAACCGGGATGTTGAACGCCTTGCAGAACTCCATGACGGTCTCGCCCGCCTCGGAATAGCGCACGCCGCCGCCCGAGATCAGCATGGGCTTCTTCGCGGCCTTGATCATCTCGACCGCCTGGTTCAGCTCGTAATCGTCTGCAACGCGGCGGGCTACATGGTGGATGCGCTTCTGGAAGAAGTAATCCGGATATTCAAAGCTCTCGCCCTGTACGTCCTGCGGCAGGGAGATGACCGCGGCGCCGCAGTTTGCGGTATCGGTGAGCACGCGCATGGCGTTGATCATCGCGCTCATGACCTGCTCGGGGCGCGAAATGCGGTCCCAGTAGCGGGCGACCGGCTTGAAGCAGTCCGACGCGGTCATGGACAGGTCGTTCGGCACCTCGAGCTGCTGGAGCACCGGGTCGGGCTGACGGGTCGCGAACGAGTCGGACGGGAACAGCAGCAGCGGGATGTTGTTGATGGTCGCGGTGAGCGCTGCGGTGACCATGTTTGCCGCGCCGACGCCGATCGAGGACGTGCACGCGATGATCTTGCGGCGGTTGTGCTGCTTGGCGTAGCTGATCGCGGCGTGGGCCATGCCCTGCTCGTTGCGGCCCTGATACACGCGCAGGTGCCCCGGATCCTCATCGAGCGCCTGGCCGAGACCGACGACCATGCCGTGGCCGAAAATGGTGAAGATGCCGTCCACAAACGGCTCCACCTTGCCGTCCATCTCAATGTACTGCTGGTTCAGGAACTTGACGATGGCCTGACCGACTGTCATTTTGGTTTTACCCATGTTTCTTCCTCCTTAAAACTCACACTCAGCCGCTGTTTTGCGGCCCCTGTTTTGATGGTTCCAGTGTAGCATGCGCGGCATTTGTTTTTCTTCTAACATCTTGGTGAATTGCCGCCATCGCACAAAATTTCTTTGCTGCGCGGGATTTTGCAGCTGTATCTGCGTAATATTTCACTTTTTCAGCCGGTAAAACACGCTTTTGCCGGAGAGGGCATCCGGGCCGGGCAGCGCGATGGCACGCGCGTTTTTCTAATATCCCGCTTTTTTGCGTCCGGACGGAGAAAATTTCGCCAGAGAAACCGTGTATTCGATGGGAAAACGGGTGAAAAATCGCGCTTCCCCTCAAGATTTCAGCAAAACAGCCGCAAAAATCCATGTATTCTTTTCATGCGGACAGGGCGGGGAAAACGGCGTTTTTACACTTTGTTGCGCGCTTTGCGCCGCGTATCAGCAGGCGGCAGGGGAGGAAGTATAAATCCTTGCGCCCGTTAAGCCAACACAAGAAGTTGAAAGAAACCGCAGGGCGTTTCTGCTATGATAATGTCAGAAAGAAAAAAGCGGCTGACACCGCATCGATCAGTAAAAATGAAAAAGGAGTGTATGACCATGCTGTTCGGAATTCTGGCGTTTGCGATCCTGTTCGCACAGATGTACTTCACCCGCGAGAGCAACTTCTATTATCCCGACCAGACCGGCTACGATTACCGGTAAATCACAAAACCTATCATCCTTTTCTTCTCTGCCGCCCTCTGCCGTAAAATACGCCAGAGGGCGGCGGCTTTTGTGCAGACGAAAAAAGCGCCGCAGGCTTCGTCCCTGCGACGCATGGTATTTGCAGCATTATTTGCTTTTGGGGCGGCGGCTTTTGGCGCCGTCTTTCTTTTCCTTTTGCGCAACAATATAGTTCTGCCGGAATTTGCCCGGCGACATGCCGACGTTTTTGGTGAACTGCAGATTGAAGTAGCTCTGTGTATCGTAGCCGACCAGCTCCGCAATGCGCGTGATGGACAGGTCGGTCGTGATCAGCAGGGTCTGCGCCTCGCCGATGCGCCGCCGCAGCAGATACTGCACCGGCGAATAGCCGCTCATCTGTTTGAACACATGGGACAGATAATAAGGGCTGATGTGCAGCGCCTCGCCCATGGTCTGGAGCGTGATGGGCTCCATATAGTGCTTGTCGATGTACTCTTTGATCCGGCGGCCCAGAATATGCGGCTCGTCCACCGGCTTGTCCTGCGCATCCGCGCCGTCGGTAACGGCCAGCACCTTGATCAGCAGCGCGTGCAGCAGGCTGCCCGCGAACGCCTCGGCGCGCGGCTCCTCCGCCGCAAGGTTGTGGAAGATCATCTCCATCAGTATCCGCAGGTCGCCGAAGCTCTCACCTGAGGGGAACACATAGCCCGCATCCGCCGGCACGAGCATATTGGGGCCGAGGCCGGGCATATGCAGCCCGCCGACGGCCACGCAGTAGCTGCCGATCTCGAGGTCCGGACCGGAGATCTCGTCGTGCACCACGCCCGCATTGTAGATCAGCAGGTCGCCCGGTTGAATAAAGTACTTTTTGTCGTGGATCAGATATTCGCTCGACCCGCTGCAGATCAGGATGATCTCAACAAAATCCTCGTGTGCGTGCATGACGCGCGGGTGCGTGCTCGCGGAGGGCCGGATATCGCTCACATACAGAAGCTTCGGCGTGTTTTCACCCACAAACAGCGGCTGAAAATCCTTTTTGACAAAGCATTGTACGTTTAAGGGGTTGTTCTGTGCCATGACGGTCCTCCTTGGATCTGGTCGTTGCTCATAACCATAGTATAGCACCCTTTGCGCGCCAAGGGTAGCGATACTTTGCTTTTTTGTTTATTCCTCCTCTTTATGGAAGGACTGACGGAATTTTCCCGGCGGCAGGCCGACGTTCTTTTTGAACATGGCATTGAAATGGCATACGCTGCTGTACCCCAGCCGGTCCGCTACCTCCGCGATCGGCAGGTCTGTGTTCATCAGCAGCTCCTGCGCCTCGCCGATGCGCCGCTTCATCACATACTGCATGGGCGGGATACCGAACTCCTGCTTGAACACATGCGCGAGATAATATTCGCTGATATGCAGCCGCTCGGCAGCCTCTCGCAGCGTGAGCTGCTCGTTGTGGTGCTCGTCCAGATACTGGCGCACCCGGTGCGCCAGCACGGAGGGCTGCTCCTGCTCGTCGATGGCCGCGTTGCGGTCGCGGCTGCGCAGCAGGGCCTGCGCCAGCAGCAGCACCGAACAGGCCAGACTGCTGCACAATTCGTTCAGATGCGCCATATCCGCCGACAGCATATAAAGCAGCTGCATGAGCTGGCCGACGTGTCCGGCCAGCTGGCCGCAGGATACCACGGGACGTGTATTGCTGTCAATCAGGCAGTTTGGCGGCAGCCCCTCGAACTGCACATTCGTGATCGCAACACTATATGAGTGGATCTGGCGCACGAGCGACGGCTCCTCGCCGTGCAGTACGCCGGCATTGCAGACCACAATATCCCCGGCCCGGATGGGGTAGCGGCGATTGTCCACCATGTATTCGCCTTCTCCGGCGTACACATAAAACAGCTCGAGCTCTGCTTCATGCACATGCGGCAGGTGCGACTGCTTATCATTGCTGGATCGGTCGATCAGAATACAGTTTACAAACTTGGGGTAATTCACTTCCTGTCCTGTCATGATTCATTCCTCCACACAATCACAAGATTTCTAAACCGCCGCCGCATTTTTCCTGCAGAACGCCCGAAAAACGGCGCTTTTTTCCACAAGAACCCGCTCACGCAGGCAACGGCAACGCGGTTATAATAATGGCATACAAGGTACAGAAAAAGCAGCAATGTAGGCGTGAAACGATATTTAGAGCTTCTTGCGGTGTTATTTTTCATTATAGCACCCAAAAGCGGGCTTGGCTTTTAACATCCTGCTTTTTCTGTGCCGGGAAGGGAATCCACCATAAGCGAACACAATGAAGGAGAGTGTGTGGAAATGAAAAAAGTACGCATTGGACTGCTGGGCGCTGGCCGTATCGGCAAGCTGCACGGGGAAAATCTGGCGCACGCGGTGCCGGAAGCAGAGCTTTACGCGGTAGCAGACCCGTTTATGAACGACGCGACCCGCGCCTGGGCCGCCGACATGGGCATCGAGAAGGTCTATGACGATCCGGAGCAGATCTTCGCCGACCCGTCGATCGAAGCGGTGTTCATCTGCTCCTCTACGAACACGCATGCGGAGTTCATCATGCGCGCCGCCAAGGCGGGCAAGCACATCTTCTGCGAGAAGCCGATCGACACCGATCTGGCCAAGATCGAGGAGGCGCTTGAGACGGTAAAGAAGGCCGGCGTCAAGCTGCAGGTCGGCTTTGTCCGCCGCTTTGACCACAATCACAAGATGGTGCGCGATACGGTCGCTTCCGGCCGGCTGGGCAAGCCCAACATCGTCAAGGTTACCTCCCGCGATCCGGATCATCAGTCCATGGATTACATCAAGGTATCCGGCGGCATCTTCATGGACATGACCATCCATGATTTCGATATGGTGCGCTATCTGGCGGGCAGCGAGGTCACCGAGGTCACGGCTTACGGCGCAGCACTGTCCGGCGCGGGCTATGACCAGTACGGCGACGTTGATACAGCGATCGTTATGATGAAGTTTGAAAACGGCGCGCTCGGTGTGATCGACAACAGCCGCGCCGCGCACTACGGCTATGACCAGCGCACGGAAGTGCACTGCGACAAGGGCTGCGTGCAGGTATCCAACGACCTGAACGACCAGGCCATGATCTCGAGCGCGGACGGCGTGGAGATCGCCAAGCCCACCTGGTTCTTCCTCGAGCGCTACAACAACGCGTTCATCGCAGAAGCCAAGGCCTTTACCGAAGCTGTGCTGAACGGCATCGACACCCCTGTCACCGGCTTTGACGGCCTGCAGCCGGTCAAGATCGCGCTGGCGGCGGATAAATCCCTCAAGGAGGGCCGTCCGGTCAAGCTGTCTGAAATCGGGTGAGCCGCATGAAAAAATATGTCATCACCATCAGCCGTGAATACGGCTCGGGCGGACACGACATCGGCAAGCGGCTCGCGGGGCTGCTGGGCGTCCCGTTTTACGACCGGGAGATCGTCGAGCTGACCGCGCAGAAGCACGGACTGGACGCGGCCGACCTGCAGGAGATGGAGGACAAGTCGCGCACGCCGCTGCCCTTTGGGCTGGGCGGGATGGGCGTCAACCCGGATTCGGCGGATCGTCTGTTCATCCTGCAGTCGCAGACCATCATCGGGCTGGCCAAGCAGCCGTGCGTCATCGTCGGCCGCTGCGCGGACTTCGTTCTGCGCGACCATCCGGACCGGATCAGCTTTTACATCTATTCCGGCATGAAGCAGCGGCTGGATAACGCCAAAAAGCAGGCGGAAGCGTATAAAAACGCCGGCCTGCGCGAGATCGAAAAAATGGATCGCCGCCGCGCCGCCTATTATAAGTACCACACCGGACAGGAGTGGGGCAAGCCGTCCAACTACCATCTGTGCGTCGACAGCGGCGTGCTTGGCATGGCGACGGCCGACGCGCTGGCCGCCTTCCTCCAGATCGCGGGCGAAAACAGAATAAAGGAGGCAGAATAACCATGCAAACGGAATCTACGATGCAGCAGACGAATACCGCCCCGATCGGTTGGGGCACCCGCATCTCCTATGGCTTGGGTGATACCGCCTGCAACATTGTCATGGGTATCACCACTGCCGTTCTGACGCTGTTCTATACCGACTACGCCGGTGTTTCGGTTGCAACCGTCGGTCTGGTTATGCTGATCTCCCGTATTTTCGACGGTACCTCGGACGTCATCATGGGCATTATTGTCAACCACACCAAATCCAAATGGGGCAAGGCACGCCCGTGGATCCTGTGGATGGCTATTCCCTATGCGCTGTGTACTATTTCACTGTTCTGCATTCCGCAGTCCAATAACACAGTGCAGTTCTGGTACATCTTTGTCACCTATAACCTGACCACCACGGTATGCTACACTGCGATCAACGTACCGTATGGCACGCTTTCCACCCTGATGACCCGCTCCTCGCACGAGCGCGACCTGCTGTCGGTCAT
>CALWJG010000045.1 GCA_944380945.1 uncultured Agathobaculum sp.
GCGGTGACAAAGCGCTCGCGCTGGATGCGCGTCATGTACAGCACGTCCAGCTCAGGCAGCACCTCGTCGATGCTGGACGCCTCGCAGTAGGGCATGTTGTGCTCTTTCAGGAAGCGCACCATGTAATCCGGCAGGCGGAGCGCCTCCGGCGCGATCAGGTAAAACTGCACGTTGTGGTAGCGCTCGAGGAAATGCAGCAGCGAGTGCACGGTGCGGCCGTATTTCAGGTCGCCGCACACGCCGATCTTCATGTCGTCCGCCGAGCCGCGCATGCGCAGGATGGTGACCATGTCGGTCAGCGTCTGCGTCGGATGCAGATGGCCGCCGTCGCCCGCGTTGATCACCGGCACGGACGAATACATGGAGGCCGCCTTGGCCGCGCCCTCGCGCGGGTTGCGCATGACGATCAGGTCGGCATAGCTCGACACCATGTTGATCGTGTCCTTGAGTGTCTCGCCCTTGGCGGTGGAGGAAGAGCCCGGGTCGGAAAAGCCGACCACGCTGCCGCCCAGGCGCATCATCGCCGTGGAAAACGACAGGTTGGTACGGGTCGAGGGCTCATAAAAAAGGCTGCCCAGCACCTTGCCGCGGCAGGCGTCGGTATAGCCCTCCGGGCGGTCGATGATGTTGGTGGTGAGCTTGTACAGATCGGAAAATTCCTTTTCCGTCAGGTCGCTCAGGTCGATGATGTGGCGCATGGGGCATCCTTCCTTTTCTCTGTCTATTCCTCCCCTATCATACCACAGAGGGCTGCGAAAAGAAAGATTTAATTGCGCATCGCGTCGATGGGGTCGAGGCGGGCGGCGCGCACAGCGGGCAGCAGGCCGGCCGCTGCGCCGCAGCATACGGACAGGACCAGCAGAGCGGCTGCAATGCGCCAGTCCGGCACAAGCGACGCCGCGGCATACAGCAGTCCGCCGGACAACGCCAGACCGCACACCGCCCCTGCGGTGCACAGCAGGGCGGACTGCAGCAGGAACAGCCTGCGCACGTCACGCGGCTGCGCGCCGATGGCGAGCAGGATGCCGATCTCCGCGGTTTTTTCGTGCGCCGCCGCCAGCATGGAGCAGAGCACGCCGATCAGTGCTACGATCAGCGTGACCGCCCCGACCGCGAGAAACAGCAGCACGCACAGGCTCGCCATCCGTCCGGCGGTATCCACCATGCCGGTCATGTTCTGCACGCGCACCGTTCCGTCCACCTTGCCGCGCTCGGTCAGGTATTTTTGGATCTGCCCGCTGACCGTATCCAGATCGGACTGCGCGCTGCACTGCACAAAGACCTGATCCGCATTCTGCTGCGGGGTGGCCAGACAGCTGTACGGGAGATACACCAGATGCGGCGCAAAGGAGGAGAGCGCGCCGCCCAGCGCGCTGGTCTGCGCCCTGACCACCCCGCACACGGTGAAGTACTGATCCCTGCCGTCCAGATGCAGCAGGATCGTGCGCCCAGTGATATTGACGCGGCCGTACAGCGCCAGCGCCAGCTCGTCCCCGATCACAGCGACCGGCTGCGCGCTATCCGCCTGCCGCGCAGAGAGCAGCGAGCCGGCAAGCACCTCGAGCTGCATGACCTCGCCCAAGCGCTCATCCGCGCCGAGGAAAACCGCGTTTTCCGACGCATGCCCCGCGCGGACGCTGCCAGTCTTTGCCTTGATCGGCATGACTGTGTCAATGCCGGAGACCGCCTGCGCGAGCGTGTCTGCCAGCTCGGCGGACAGCGGGTTGCCGCTGCCGTGGCCGTCCAGATACACGGTCAGGCCGCTGACGCCGATCGTGCGCAGCGCGGCCTGCAGCTGCGTCTGGCCGAACAGCCCGATCGCCGCGATCAGCAGCAGCGCGCCCGCGCCGACGGCGACAGAGAGCGCGCACAGCGCAGTGCGCAGCGGATTTTCCCGCAGATTGCCGGCAGCCAGGCGGAGCAGATCGACCATCCTCATGCCGTCACCTCGACCGGCGTGCCGTCGGTCAGCGTATCGGGCGGCGAGAGGATGACGGCAGCCCCTGCGCTGACCCCGTCGACGATCTCGGTCACGGTCTCCAGCATATAGCCGGTGGTGACCGCGCACTGCACGGCGATGCCGTCCTGCACGCAGAACACATATTCCTGCTCACCGCGCTGGCAAACCGCTTCATGCGGCACGACGACCGCGTCCGGATGGAAGTCGGTGAATACCTTGACGGTAGCGGAATACCCGGGGCGCAGACCGCCGGTATCGCCGGAGAGGGAGAGCAGGGCCTCCACCGTCGCTTCGCCGCTCTGACCGGTCAAGCTGACCGCGCGCACCGCGACCGGCGACACGCGGTCCAGCCGCGCGCCGTAAACAGTCTCCCCTGCTGCGGAGGCCGTCACGTTGGCGCGCTGGCCGGACTCAAGCGAACCTGCATACAATTCCGGCGCCTGCGCGCGCACCCGCAGCCGGCCGAGGTCGGCGATGCGCAGGCAGGGCAGGCCGGCGGCCACGGTCTCCCCTATTTCCGGCAGCGAAAGCACGGTGCCGGACACCGGCGCGCGCAGCACGGCGTCGTCGTCCGCGGTCACGGTCTGCCCCTGTGTCTCCTGAAGCGACTCCCATGCCGCCTGCACGGCCTGCGCCGCGCCGCCGTCTGCCGCGGGCGCCAGCGTGCAGAGCACCTCGCCCTGCTCGACCGTCTCCCCCACCGCCGTATGGACCGCAGCGACCACTGCATTTGTCTGCGGACAGAGCGCCGTGGCATCCGCCGCTTCGACCGTACCGGAAAAGGTCACGCTGTTGTAGATGTCCTGCACCGTGGCGGCAGCTGTCTGCACGGATTCCGCTGCGGGCGGACGGTTTTGCCACGCCCACGCCAGCATGGCAGACAGCAGCGCCGCTGTGGTGAATAAAACCGCCCGCGCCCGATTTCTCATAAAAATACCGACCTCCCGCCGCAAAACTGCACATAGTTTGCGGCGGAAAGGCCGGTTTTACGCATGGGATTTTTTTCAGAGCACGGCGCGGATCGCGTCCGCCACGGTCTGCACCCGGACAAGGTTCATTTTGCGCGTGAGCTCCTCATCCACATCCTGCATGGGCATGATGCAGGTGTGGAAGCCCAGCCGGTAGGCTTCGTTGATGCGCTGCGCGGCGTTCGACACCGCGCGCAGCTCGCCCGTCAGGCCGACCTCGCCAAAGCTCATGATGCCCTCGGGCAGCGGCTTGTCCCGGAAGCTGGACGCGATCGCCAGCAGCATGGGCAGATCGACCGCGGGCTCATCCAGCCGCATGCCGCCGACCACATTGACATATACGTCCGACGAGGACAGGAACAGCCCGCACCGCTTTTCCAGAATCGCGAGCAGCAGCACCATGCGGTTGTAATCCACGCCCGCAGCCGTGCGCCGCGGCACGCCGAACTGGGTCTTGGCGGCCAGCGCCTGCACCTCGGCGAGCAGCGGGCGGCTGCCCTCCATCACGCAGGCGATGCAGTTGCCGGACGCGCCCTGCGGGTGGCCGGCCAGCATGGCGGCCGAGGGGTTCTGCACCTCGAGCAGGCCGTGGTCGCTCATCTCGAACACGCCGATCTCATTGGTCGAGCCGTAGCGGTTTTTCGCCGCGCGCAGGCAGCGGAACGGACCGCTGGTCTCGCCCTCGAAATACAGCACGCAGTCGACCATATGCTCGAGGATTTTGGGTCCGGCGAGCGTGCCCTCCTTGTTGACATGGCCGACGATGAAGATCGTGACGTTTTTGTTCTTGGCGTACTGCATCAGGCTCATCGCGCATTCCTTGATCTGCGTCGCGCCGCCGGGCGCGGCGGTCAGGTCGCGCTTGTAGACCGTCTGGATCGAGTCCACGATCAGAATATCGGGCGAAAGCGCTTCGGTCTCGCTGATGATCTGCTCCATATCGGTCTCGGCGAGGATGTACAGGTCGGGCGAGGCGATCTGGAGCCGCGCGGCGCGCAGCTTGATCTGGCGCAGCGATTCCTCGCCGGACACATACAGCACCCGCGCGGACTTGCACATCTCCTGACACATCTGCAGCAGCAGCGTCGACTTGCCGATGCCCGGCTCGCCGCCGACGAGCACGAACGACCCGTGTACCGCGCCGCCGCCCAGCACGCGGTCCAGCTCGCCGATGCCGGAGTAAAAGCGTGTTTCGTCCCCGGCCTCGATGTCGCGCAGCAGGGTCGGACGTGAGGTGCCGCGCGGGAAGGAGGCGGCGCCGCGCGTCGCGGGCTCAGGCTGCACCTTGTATTCGCCCATGGTATTCCACGCCCCACAGGACGGGCATTTCCCATACCATTTCGGTGCTTCATACCCACATTCGCTGCATAAATAGATGGTTTTCTGCTTCATATTTCCTCCATCAGCCGCCGCTCCCGTACCGCAGGCAGCCGGTCACGATGCAGGCGGCGAGTTTTTTGTGATATTCCGTCCGGTTCAGCAGGCGTTCCTCCGCCGGATTGGACAGGAAGCCGCATTCCACGATCACAGCCGGACAGGTCAGTCGGTCCATCAGGTAGATCGCACGGTCCGCCTGCTTGGCCTGCCGGGTGTTCGCGGGGTCGCAGCCCGCAGCAAGGCAGGCCTGCAGCGCTTCCGCCAGCGTTTTGCTGTCCGCATGGTTCGGCGAGTAAAACACCTGCGCGCCGTGGTACTGCGGGTCGCTGAACTTGTTCAGATGGATACTGACAAAAACCGGGCTGTCCGCGGCGCCCACGATGCGCTCACGCGCCCGGATGTCGGCGACCTTGTTCTCGCGGATCGGCCGGCCAGGATCATAGTCGAGCGCGTTTTCATCCGCGCGCGTCATCGCCGTGCGCACGCCGAAAAAGCCGGCGAGCGCCTGCACGCGCCGGGCGATGCTGAGGTTGATGTCCTGCTCGGCTGTGCCATCCGAGCCGATGGCGCCGCCGTCAAAGCCGCCGTGTCCGGCGTCGATCACAAGCGTCGGCGCCTCCCTGCTGCCGGCCAGCGCCTGCACAGCCGTTCCGCCGCCGACGCCGAGCAGCAGCGCCGCGGCGAGCAGCACAGCGCTCCAAGCGGCGTATTTGCCCGTATTTCTGTCCATCGCGCGCACCTCCGTGGCCAAAGCATATGCGCGCCCTGTGAACATTATAATCCATGCCCGGTGCGCGCGCAATAAATTCGTTGCCGCGCGCGCAAAATCATGCTATGATGGACACAAAGAAACGGAGGGAGCAATATGGAGCGAACGCCCAAGCTGCTTGCAGTGATCGACTATCAAAACGACTTTGTCACCGGCGCGCTGGGATTTGACGGCGCGGCCGCGATCGACGACGGCATCGCCCGGCTGGCGCAGACCTATCTGGCGCAGGGCGACCATGTGCTGTTCACCTATGACACGCATGGAGAGGGCTATCTGGACACCCGCGAGGGGCGCGCGCTGCCCGTCCCGCACTGCGATCCGGCGAGCGCCGGCTGGCGGCTGTACGGCAAAACGCAGGAGCTCTGCTGCGAGACCTGCGCGAACCATCAGATCCATACGGTATACAAGCAGTGCTTCGGCATGGCGCCCGAGGATGTCGTCCGGCTCGGCAAGGAGCTGCCCGGGCTGCGCGAGATCCTGATCGTGGGCGTGGTGACCAATATGTGCGTCATCTCCAACGCGGTGCTGCTGCAATCGCAATGGCCGGAAGCCCAGCTCACAGTGGACGCTTCGCTCTGCCGCAGCTTTGATCCGGCGCTGCACGAAAAAGCGCTCGACGTGATGCAGGGCCTGCAGATCAACGTCATCAACCGATAAAGCCGGCAGGACGCATCCCCTTTTTGTGGGACGCGCCCTGCTTTTATTCTGTCCGGTCGCTGCGGCGCAGCGCGTCCAGCATGTTGGCCACGGTCAGCTTGCGGGCGAACAGCTCGCGGAAGCGCACGGATTTTTCCTTTCCCCGGCCCCGCAGGGCTTCCAGCTCGGCGGCGGCAGCCGCCTGCTCCTGTTCGAGCTGCTCGGCCATATCCTCCCAGCAGCCGAGACGCTGCATCGCGCGCTCCTGCATCCCGGGCAGCGGCGCATAGCTGCCGTCTGTGTTTTTGGTCGTCAGGCGTTCCATGGCGCGTTCTCCTTTCGCGTGTTACAATCCTGTGCGGTACAGCGGGATCACGTTGATCACCGGCTCTTCATACGGGTGGATCCGGCGGACCGCTGCGATCGCCCGGTCGACCTGTTCGGTGCGGCAGGTCACCTCGACCTTGAGCTCAGGGGCCTGACAGATCTCATTTTCCGCGCCGCGGTACGGATGCGTCCCGGCGAGCGGCCGCCAGCAGCCGGTCACCCGGCTGTAGGACAGGCAGCAGTCGTACTGCCCGATGTGCCCGGCGTCCACCGACTGCAGCGCTGCGCGCAGCGCCTCCAGATGGCTCTCCGGGATGAAGATCTCCATTTTGCAGAAAGCAAACGCAGTCATCCGGTTCCCCGCCCTTTCTTGTATGAGGTATGAGCTATTGTAGCACATTATCCGCGCGGCGGCAACAAGCCGCTTGCATCCGGGGCGGGCAGCGCTTATACTGGAAGCAGCCAATCGCAGAAAGAGGGAAACAGATATGACCGAGGTCGTCGCCGCGCTGATCTGGCGGCAGGGCCGCTTTTTGATCTGCCAGCGCCCTGCGCATAAAAAACGCGGCTTACAGTGGGAATTTGCCGGCGGAAAGGTGGAGCCCGGCGAGACAAAGGAGCAGGCGCTCGCCCGGGAGTGCATGGAAGAGCTTGCGATCACGGTGTCGGTCGGAGACGCATTTGCCGATGTGACGCATGCGTATCCCGATCTGTCCATTCATCTGACCCTGTTCCACGCCGCCATCGCCGCAGGCGAACCGCAGCGGCTCGAGCACAACGCGCTGCGCTGGATCCGTCCGGACGAAATACCGCAATATGAATTCTGCCCCGCGGATCAGCCGCTGCTTGACCGCATCACAAAAGAATATGCCTGAACCCACAGCCGGGGACGCACTGCGTCTCCGGCTGTCTGCATCCGGCGCGTTACGGCGTGTCCGCCGTCCGCAGCTCGGCTTCCAGCAGGTGCAGGAACCGGCGCAGGACCGGGTTCTGCTCCCCCTGCAGATAGGCCGCGCCGAACGAGACAGGCGCAAATTCCGGCAGCGGGATATAGCGCAGGTTAGCCGCGCGGATCTGGGGCGCGTCTGCCACGACCGCAAAGCCAAAGCCGGCAGCGACCAGCGCAGTGAGCACCTCCAGATTGTCGCAGAACAGCAGCTGATCCGGCATCAGGCCGGAGATGAGCTGATTCTGGATATGGAACAGCGAGTGCGGATAGACCGACGGCCGGAAGGTCGCGACACGGCCGCCCTCCTTCAGCTGCTGCATGGTCAGCTGGTCATATGCAGCCAGCGGATGGTCGGGCGCGCACATACACGCGACCGGACACTGCATCAGCTCCTGATAGGCCGCCTTGCGCGGCGCGCTCTCCTGAAAGCAGAACATGAGCTGGATCTCGCCGTCGATCAGCTGGTTCTCGAGCGAGTCAAACGGGATGAGCCGCAGGATGGGCAGCAGGTTGTCCTCCTCCTGCCGGAGCAGGCCGAGCGCCCGCTGGATCAGGTTCAGCTCAAAAACGCTGCGGCATCCGATGCCGAGCGGCTTGGGCTGCGTCAGCCGGGACTCCTGCAGACGGATCCGGGCGGTGCGCGTCAGCTTGAGCATCTCGCCCGCATATTGGGTGAACAGATAGCCCTGCTGGGTCAGGCGGACGCTTTTGCTGGTGCGCCGGAACAGGCGCACGCCCAACTCATCCTCCAGCGCGCTGATCTGGTGGCTGACCGCCGGCTGCGTCAGCCGGAGCGACTCCGCGGCGCGCGAAAAATTCAAAAAATTCGATACCGCCATGAAGCATTCGAGTTGTGTCGTATTCATACAAAACTCCTCTGTAATTTTTCGATCGATTTGTACAATACACAGAATCAATAAAATTCTTTTATAGATGATAGCATATTTGAATTTCACATGCAAGGATATCTGTGGTATAAAACTGTATGGAGCTAAATAGTTTCGTTCCGAACGATCGAAAGGAGGAGCGGATGTATGGCGATGGAGATCGGCGTGCTTGCGCGTCAAAACCACCAGATCGGCGTCCAGCTGGAGCTGTGGGCCAACCGCGCGCTGGCCGGCGAACGGCTGACCGGCTGTCAGGCGCAGGTGCTGCTGTATATCCTGCGTCACGAGGACAGCGGCGCCTCGCTGACTGCGATCCACCATGCCTATGGATATTCCAAGGCAAGCCTTTCCGGGCTGATCAAGCAGCTGCGGGAAAAGGGATATGTGCGGGTCGAGCCCTGCCGGGAGGATGACCGGCGCAAGCTGCTGTACGGCACGGAAAAGGGCCGGCAGCTGCTGGAAGCGATGCACGCCGCCGACCTGAAGGCGCAGGACTGGCTGCAGCAGACCTTTACCCCTGCCGAGCTTACTGCGCTGGAGCACCTGCAGGGCAAGCTGCTGCGCAGCCTGATCCAGCTCAACACAAGCAATCCAAAGAAGGAGGCATCAGCATATGCGAAAAGTGATGCATCAACTCAGGCAGTATAAGAAAGATACCTTTTTGTGTATCGGCCTGACAGCCCTTGAGGTGGTCATGGAGATCCTGCTGCCGTTTATCACCGCAAAGATCATCGATCAGGGCCTGCAGCAGAGCAACATGCCGGCGGTCTGCCGCTTCGGCGCATTGATGGTCATCATGGCGTTCCTCAGCCTGTTTTTCGGCGCGACTGCCGGTAAATTCGCCGCCAGCGCGGCTTCCGGCCTGTCGGCCAATCTGCGCGAGGCGATTTACGCCAATATCCAGACCTTTTCGTTTTCCAACATCGACAAATTCAGCGTGCCGGGCCTTGTCACCCGCATGACGACCGACATCACCAACGTCCAGATGGCGTTCATGATGGTCATCCGCGTGGCGGTGCGCGCGCCGCTCAATCTGATCTTCAGCTTTTTGATGTGCCTGCTGATCAACGTGCATCTGAGCCTGATGTTCCTGATCGCGGTCGTGTTTCTGGTCATCGTGCTCGGCACGATCATGGTATTCGCCATGAAGATCTTCAACCAGGTGTTCCGCCGCTATGACGATCTGAACGCCAGCGTGCAGGAGAACATCTCCGCGATCCGCGTAGTCAAGGCATTCGTGCGCGAGGACTACGAAAACACCAAGTTTGAAAAGGCGTCGGGCAACCTGTACCGCCTGTCGGTCAAGGCGGAAAGCCTGCTGGCGTTCAACAACCCGGCCATGATGGTCGCGGTCTACTTCTGCATCATCTCGCTCTCGTGGCTCGGCGCGCAGTTCATCGTGGGCGGCAGCCTGACCACCGGCGACCTGACCAGCCTGTTCAGCTACATCATGAGCCTGCTGATGAGCCTGATGATGCTATCCATGGTCGTTGTCATGATCAGCATGTCCATGGCGAGCATCCGACGCATCAGCGAGGTGCTCGACGAAACGCCCGACCTGCGCGATCCGGAAAACCCTGTGATGCAGGTCGCGGACGGCAGCATCGATTTCAACCACGTCAGCTTTTCCTACAAGCACGGCAGCGGCAAGAACGCCCTGTCCGACATCGACCTGCATATCAGGTCCGGCGAGACCATCGGCGTGATCGGCGGCACAGGCTCGGGCAAGAGCAGTCTGGTCAATCTGATCTGCCGCCTGTACGATGTGGACGACGGCTCGGTCTGCGTCGGCGGCGTGGATGTGCGTAAGTATGATATGGAGGCGCTGCGCAATCAGGTATCGGTCGTGCTGCAGAAAAACACGCTGTTTTCCGGCACCATCCTCGACAACCTGCGCTGGGGCAACCCGGATGCGACCGAGGAGGAGTGCATCGCCGCCTGTCAGGCCGCGTGCGCGGACGAATTCATCGACCGCATGCCGGACGGCTACCACACCCATATCGAGCGCGGCGGCGCGAACGTATCCGGCGGCCAGAAGCAGCGCCTGTGCATCGCGCGCGCCCTGCTGAAGCAGCCCAAGGTGCTTATTCTGGACGACTCGACCAGCGCGGTCGATACCGCGACCGACGCCAAGATCCGCGCGGCGTTTGCCGAGCGCATCCCGGGCACGACCAAGATCATCATTGCGCAGCGCATTTCGAGCGTCGAGGGCGCGGACCGCATCCTTGTGCTCGACGAGGGCCGCATCAACGGCTTTGACACCCACGAAAACCTGCTCGAGTCCAACGCCATTTATCAGGAGATCTATGAATCTCAGGTCAAGGGCGGCGGCGACTTCGACCAGCCCGCGTGAGAGGAGGAAAGCGTACAATGAAACCAAAAGGAATCCGGCGGCGGTCGATGGGCGTGCTGCGGCGCGTGATCGGCTATATGCTGCACTATTATAAGATCCTGTTTGCGATCGTCATTCTGTGCATCCTGATCAATGCGGTCTGCTCGGTTGTCGGCGCGACCTTCCCGCAGAAGCTGGTCGATGAGTACATCGTCCCCATGCTGGCGAGCGGGTCGGACGATTTCAGCCAGCTGGCCTCGGATCTGGTGCGGCTGGTCTGCATCATGGCCTCCGGCGTGGTGGCAGCGTACCTGTACAACCGCATCATGGTCAACGTCAGTCAGGGCACGCTGCGCCACCTGCGCGACGACCTGTTCCGCAAAATGGAATCGCTGCCGATCAAATACTTTGACACCCACGCGCACGGCGACATCATGTCGGTCTACACCAACGACGTGGACACCCTGCGCCAGATGCTCAGCCAGTCCATCCCGCAGGCCATCAACTCGATCATCACCATGGTCGCCACGCTGGTCACCATGATCATCCTCAACCCGGCGCTGACCGTCATTTCCCTGCTCACGGCCGCTGTCATGCTGACGGTGACGGCCAGACTCTCCAAGCTGTCCGGCCGGTACTATGTCAGCCAGCAGCGCGATCTGGGCATTGTGGACGGCTTTATCGAGGAAATGCTGGACGGCCAGAAGGTCGTCAAGGTGTTCTGCCACGAGCAGGCCGCCATGGACGATTTCCACAAGGTCAACGAGGCGCTGCGCGACAGCGCCAACAAGGCAAACCGCTACGCCAACCTGCTCATGCCGGTCAACGCCAACATCGGCTGGCTGAGCTATGCCTGCGTCGCTATCGTGGGCGCGCTGCTCGCGATCGGCGGTCTGGCCGGCGTCACGATCGGCACGGTCGTCACCTTTGTCGGCCTGAACAAGAGCTTTACCAACCCGATCATTCAGGTCAGCCAGCAGCTCAACTT
>CALWJG010000046.1 GCA_944380945.1 uncultured Agathobaculum sp.
TCCAATACTGCAAATTACGCTTTATACAGCATAGCACCTCCGCCCGCCGCCGTCAAGAACGATAAAGCGGTTTACAATCGCGGTTTGGCCCGCATAAGCTGAAACGAGGAGGTGATCCACTTGCCGATCCGCATCTTCATCGATCCGGGGCACAATCCCACCGGCGGACCCAACACGGGCGCGGAGGGAAACGGCCTGCGCGAGCAGGACGTCAACTACACGGTCGGCTCCTATCTCGCCGAGCTGCTGCGCGCGGACGCGCGCTTCGCCGTGCGGCTGAGCCGCAATACCCCCACTGAAAGCCTGGGCACAAACAACGCCACCAGTCTGGCCGCGCGCGTCAATGCCGCAAACAGCTGGCCGGCTGACTATTTCATCAGCATCCACTGCAACGCCAACGTCAATCCGGCAGTCAACGGCAGCGAGGTCTATGTCTACCAGCAGAACACCCAGCCCTACTGGCTGGCGCAGCATGTGCTCAATGGCATTGTCGCCCGCGTCGGCACGCGGGACAACGGCGTGCGGCTCAATCCCAGCCTGTATGTGCTGCGCCGCACGCGCATGCCCGCCATTCTGGTCGAGCTCGCATACCTGACCAATGAGGCGGATGCCCGCCGCCTGCGCGATGACCCGTACGGCTTTGCGCAGGGCATTTACAGCGGCATGCTGGCCTATTTTGGTTTTGATCCGGTATGATGGAAAAAAGGTCTTGCCCGCGGGCAAGACCTTTTTCTGATTTGCTTCAAAAACCGCCGGTCACCCCGAGCACTTGCCCGGTGATGAAGGAGGCGCGCGCAGAGCACAGATACAGGATGCTGTCTGCGACCTCCTCGGCTGTGCCGAGGCGGCCGAGCGGCGTCTGCTCCGCCAGCTCCTGCATGGTTTGCGCGCTGTGCATGGCGTTCATCTCGGTATCGATCACCCCGGGCGCCACGCAGTTGACCCGGATGCCGGACGGCCCCAGCTCCTGCGCGAGTGACCGCGTCAATCCGATGAGCGCCGCCTTGCTCGCCGCATAGTGGCTCTCGCACGAGGCCCCGGTCTGTCCCCAGATGGAGGACACGGTGACAATGCTGCCCTGCTTGCGGTGCAGCATATCCGGCAGGCAGGCGCGGATCACGCGCACCGCGCCCAGCAGATTGACGTCCAGCATGCGCTGCCAGTCCGCATCGGTGATGTCCTGAAACAGCTTCTGCTCCGCCATGGCCGCGTTGCAGACGACTGCGTCCGGCGGGCCGAAATGGCTTTTCGCCTCAGCTGCCGCGCGCTCGACCGCGGCGTACTCCCGCTGGTCAGCGCTGAGCGCCAGCGCGCCGGTCTCCTCCGCCAGCCGGCCGGCAATCTCCCTGCTTGCGCGATAAGTAAACGCAACCTGCCAGCCTGCGGCGGCAAAAGCGCGCACACAGGCCGCGCCGATGCCGCGCGAGCCGCCGGTGATAAATACCGTCGGCATCAGATCGCGACCGTCTGCTGCGCCTCAAACAGGCACTGGTTCAGATCCTTCTTGCGCGACAGGCCTTCCTCGATGTCAAGATCGGTCACCATATTATTGTCAAACACAACAACGCGGTTGGTCTTGCCGTCCATCAGCGCCTTGACCGCCGCATAGCCCATACGGGTGGCCATGACACGGTCCTGCACGGTCGGCGAGCCGCCGCGCTGGATGTGGCCGAGGATGGTCACGCGGGTGTCGATGCCGGTCGCCTCATGGATATGGTCCGCGACCTCCTGCGCGGAGCCGTAGCCCTCCGCCACGATGATGATGTGGTGGTTGCGGCCCTTGATGCGGCCGATGCGCATTTTTTCAACGATGTCGGTGTCAAAGTCCAGCGCACGCTCGGGCAGGCAGATCGCCGTCGCGCCGACCGCACAGCCGACCTCGAGCGCCAGATGGCCCGCGCGGCGGCCCATGACCTCAACGACCGAGCAGCGCTCGTGCGACTGCATGGTGTCGCGCAGCTTATCGATGCACTCGATCGCGGTGTTGCACGCCGTGTCAAAGCCGATGGTATAGTCCGTGCACACAATGTCGTTGTCGATCGTGCCCGGAACGCCGATACAGGGCACGCCCTTGCGGCTGAGCGCCTGCGCGCCGCGGAAGGTACCGTCGCCGCCGCAGCAGATCAGGCCGTCGATGCCCAGATACTTGCAGGTGTCGGCCGCCTTCTGCTGGCCCTCGTCCGTCAGCATCTCCTTGCAGCGGGCGGTGTACAGCATAGTGCCGCCGCGGCGGATGATGCCGTCCACGCTGCGGGCGCCCATCTCGATGATATCGCCATTGATCAGGCCGCTGTAACCGCGGCGGATGCCCAGCACCGAAATGTCAAATGCGGACGCGGTACGAACGACCGCACGGATCAGTGCATTCATACCGGGTGCGTCGCCGCCGCTGGTGAGTACACCAATTCTGCGAATCTGCTTTTCCATAATATGCCTCCCTGTATCGGTTTCAGTTTTCCCCACGAATGGATATATCCTCTCTCATTGTATTATAACATCTTCTTCGCCCAAGAGGAAGCGTAATTTTTCCAGCATCGGCACGTCCGGCTGGCACCAGTAGGCGCGCTTGGCCAGCGTTTTCTTTTTGGTGTCCATCGGGTACAGATAGACCGGCGTATCGCCGGGCTGCGTGAGCAAAATCGCCTTGATCTGCGGCCACTCGTCGCTGGTCATGCTGGAGATGCGCAAATAGAGCTTTTGCGGCGCGAGCTTGGCCGCCTGCTGGTCGGTATACACCGACTGGCCGGGGTGCTGTCTGGACAGCGTGCTGTTGACCGCGCTTTCGGTCAGCGGCTGCGCCTCGTTGAGCAATACCTTGGGCGCCTCGTCCTCGCGCGCGTCGATCCGGCCGGTGAGCAGCACGGCGCTGTCCTCGGTCAGGTACGCGCCGCACTGCTGCAGCGCGCGTGGGAAAACCACCAGTTCGATCGAAGCGGATTCGTCCTCCACGGTCACATACGCCATCATCGAGCCGTTTTTGGTCGACTTGAGCCGCACGCCGGTGATGACGCACGCCAGCCGCACGTTCATCCCGTCCCGATAGACCGGCTTCTCGCTCTCCCCCGAGAGGTCGTCAATGATCTTCCGGATGGAGGCGGCATCCGCCTGCCGGGCCAACTCCCGGTACTCGTCCATCGGGTGACCGGACAGATACAGCCCGGTCGTCTCCTTTTCCATCGAGAGCAGCTCGCGCTTGGACAGCTCCGGAATATCCGGCAGGGCGATCTGGGTGTCCTGCACCGCTTCATTCCCCATGCCGAACAGGTCGATCTGTCCCTCAATGTTCTTCCGGCGGCTCTGTGCGATCGCGTCCACGACCGGGCCGCAGATCTTGAGCAGCTGGCTGCGGCGGTAGCCCATGGAATCGAACGAGCCCGCCTTGATCAGGCTTTCCAGCGCGCGGCGGTTAAGCTCGCGGTCATACATGCGCTCACAAAAATCCTGAAACGAGGCGAACAGGCCGCCCGCCTCGCGCTCCTCCACGAGCTGCTTCATAAACGAGCGTCCCACGCCCTTGACCGCCGCGAGGCCGAAGCGGATGTCCCGTCCGGAGACCGAGAAGCCGTCAAAAGACTCGTTGACGTCCGGCGGCAGGACCGAGATGCCCATCTCGCGGGCCGCCTGAATGTATTCCGAGATCTTGTCCGACCAGTCGAGCACGCTGGTCAGCAGCGCGGCCATATATTCGCGCGGATAATGGCATTTGAGGTAGGCCGTGCGGAAGGACACGACCGCATAGCACACCGCATGCGCCTTGTTGAAGGCGTAGTTGGCGAAGTCCATGATCTCGTCAAACAGGCTGGCCGCGACCTTTTCCGGTACGCCGCGCTTGACTGCGCCGTCGATGCCGAGCGCCTCGTTGCCGTGGATAAAGTTGACGCGCTCCTTCTCGAGCTCCTTCATCTTCTTTTTGCTCATCGCGCGGCGCACCATATCCGCCTTGCCGAGCGAGTAGCCGGCGAGCGACTGGAACACCTGCATGACCTGTTCCTGATAGATCATGCAGCCGTAGGTGACCTTGAGGATGGGCTCGAGCAGCGGGTGCTTATACGTCACCTTTTCCGGATGGTGGCGGCACTCGATATAGCGCGGGATGGACTGCATGGGGCCCGGCCGGTAGAGCGCCACGACCGCGGTGATGTCCTCGATCGACTGCGGCTGCAGGCCGGTGACGACGTTGGTGATGCCCGCCGATTCGAGCTGGAACACGCCCATGGTCGAGCCGCGGCCCAGCATCTCATAGGTGGCCTTGTCGTTCATATCCACCTTTTCGATGTCAAAATCCGGCGTGTGGCGGCGGATCATCTTTTCCGCATCCGCGATCACGGTCAGGTTGCGCAGGCCGAGGAAGTCCATCTTGAGCAGGCCGAGCTCCTCGAGCGTGGTCATGGTGAACTGGGTGACCATCTGTTCGTCGTTGCGGGCGAGCGGCACATAGGTATCCACCGGGTCCTTGGTGATGACCACGCCCGCCGCGTGGGTGGAGGCGTGCCGCGGCATGCCCTCGAGCGCGCGGGCGGTGTCGATCAGCTCGCGCACCTGCGGCTTTTCATCATACAGCTTTTTGAGCTCCGGATTGACGGAAAGCGCCTTTTCGATCGTGATATGCAGCTCATTGGGGACCTGCTTGGCAACCACATCGACCTCATTGTACGGAATATCGAGCGCCCGGCCGACGTCGCGGATCGCGCCGCGCGCGGCCATGGTGCCGAAGGTGACGATCTGCGCCACATGGTCCTTGCCATATTTGCGGGTGACGTAATCGATGACCTCCGGCCGGCGCACATAGCAGAAGTCCACGTCGATATCCGGCATGGACACGCGCTCCGGATTGAGGAAGCGTTCAAAGTACAGCGAATAGTGGATGGGGTCGAGGTCGGTGATGCCCAGGCAGTAGGAGACGACCGAACCCGCCGCCGAGCCGCGCCCCGGCCCGACCGGGATGCCCTGACTTTTCGCATAGCCGATGAAGTCGGATACGATCAGGAAGTAATCGACAAATCCCATCTGGGTGATCATGTCGATCTCATACTGCAGGCGTGCGCGCACCGTGCCGTCGTCGTTCGGATAGCGCTTGGCAAAGCCTTCATCGCACAGCTTCTGCAGGTATTCGAGCGCTGTGTAGCCCTGCGGCACGTCAAATTCCGGCAGGTGGTACTTGCCGAACTCGAATTCCACCTGACAGCGCTCCGCGATCCTGACCGTGTTCTCCAGCGCCTCGGGATGGTCGGGGAACAGCGCCGCCATCTCGTCCGCGTCCTTGATGTAGAATTCCTGCGTCTCGAACTTCATGCGCGTGGGGTCGTCCACGGTCTTGCCCATCTGAATGGCCATGAGGACGTCCTGAATGCGGGCGTCCTTTTTGGTCAGGTAGTGCGCGTCATTGGTGGCGACCAGACCGATGTTCAGCTCCTCCGCGAGCTTGAACAGGCCCTCGTTGACCTTTTTCTGCACCTCGATGCCGTGATCCTGCACCTCGAGGTAGAAATGGTCGCGGTCAAAGATTTCCAGAAAATCCTCGCACAGCTCGTAAGCGCCGTCCATGTCCCCCTCCGCGATCGCGCGCGGGATCGCGCCGGCCAGACAGGCGGACAGGCAGATCAGGCCCTCGCTGTGCTGCCGCAGCAGCTCCATGTCGATGCGCGGCTTCATGTAAAAGCCCTCGGCAAAGCCGAGCGACACCATGTGGATCAGGTTGCGGTAGCCGGTCATATTCTCGCACAGCAGGATGAGGTGGCTGTGCCACTCGCCGTTGACATAGCTGCGGTCAAAGCGCGAATGCGGCGCCAGATACACCTCGCACCCGATGACCGGGTGGATGCCGCGCGCCTTGCAGGCGCGGTAAAAATCGATCACGCCGTACATCACGCCGTGATCGGTCAGCGCGCACGCGGTCTGCCCCAGCGCCGCGACGCGGTCGGCCAGTTCCTCGATGCGGCATGCGCCGTCCAGCAGGCTGTATTCGCTGTGCACATGCAGATGGGCAAACGGTACCATTTAGTCCTCCTTTGACGCAAGTTCCATGATCTTTCTCAGGCGGTGGCTCAATCCGGGCTTGGAGATCGGCGGCACAAAGCGCTGCGCAAGCTCGGCGAGGCTGTCGGTCGGGTACGCAAGGCGCAGACGCACGGTCTCCCGCAGGTTTTCCGGGAAGCCCTCTTCCCCATGCGCATCCAGCACCGCACGGATCGCCGCGATCTGCCGCGCCGAGGCGTCCGCCGCCTTGACCAGATTTGCAGTCTCGCAGTTGACCTGCCGGTTGATCGTGTTGCGCAGGTTTTTCTCCACCTTGGCCTCCATCAGCTCCATGGCGGCGCGCGGCGCGCCGATGCGGGTGAGCAGATCCTCCACGCTCGCGCCGTCCTTGAAATACAGCAGGAAGGAACCGCCCCGCCGCGCCTGTCCGGGCGACAGGCCGAGGTCGAGCAGCAGGCTGGTCTCCTCCCCTGCCAGACTCTGATGCGGCGTTTTGAGCTCCAGATGGCTCTTTTTGTCCGGCCCCGCCACCGAACCCGCCATCAGGAACGCGCCGCGCAGGAATGCGGCGATGCAGCAGTCCTCCTCAAGCACGTTGCGGTTGAGATGGTAGGTAATGTGGCTCTTGCAATCATAGCCGAGCGCGTCAAAAATGCGCGCGATCTGCGCCGGCTGTGTGAGCGCGATCTGCAGCTTGCGACCGGCGCGCTGCGGCTCGCAGACGATAAAAAACGCGCGCTGCAGCAGCGCCTGCAGGCGGCGCGCAACAGCGGCGTTTTCCGTGGAAAGCCGGATCTCCTTATGGGAAAAAGACGAGGCATGGAGCAGCGCGCCGTAGGCTTCCGCGCGCGTACAGCAGGCGCGCTGCATGGAGACACGGCAGAGCTCGTTTTTCACCTCGGTCGAAAAGGTCATATTCGATCCCCGTTCTTCGTTCTTTTGGTTGTTATCTGTGGTAATCGCGGTGCATGGTGACCACGCCGTATTCGCGGCCGCGCAGATGCCCGCTGAGCGCCTCGGCGATCGCGACCGAGCGGTGCTTGCCGCCCGTGCAGCCGACGCTGATGATCAGGTTGGACTTGCCCTCCGCCATATAGCGGGGCAGCAGGAAATCAATCAGGGTGGTCAGGTGGCCCATGAGCACATCGGCCGTGCCGCCCTGAAACACATAGTCCCGCACAGCCGGATCGGTGCCGTTTTTCTCGCGCAGGCTCATCTCGTAATACGGATTGGGCAGAAAGCGCACGTCAAACACCAGATCGGATTCGGGCGGGATGCCGTATTTGAAGCCGAACGACTGCACGATCACCTCGAACGCGCCGCCGTTGTCCGCGCCGGAAAACAGCGCGAGCAGCCGCTCGCGCAGCCCTGCCGCCGACAGGCCGGTCGTATCCACGACAAAATCCGCGCGGTTGCGCAGCGCGGAGAGCAGGTCGCGCTCTTTTTCGATCGCCGCGGTCATCGTCACGCCCTTGTCCATCAGCGGGTGCTTGCGGCGCGTCTCCTTGTAGCGGCGGATCAGGGTGGGTGTGTCCGTATCCAGAAACAGGATGCGGTAATCGCAGCCCATGCTCTTGATCGAATCCAGCGAATCAAACAGCTGCTGGAAATCCCCGCCCACGCGCACATCGGTCACGAGCGCCACGCGCTCATACCGTTCGGTCGCAGCAAGGCAGATCTCGGCGAAGCGCGGGATCAGCTCGATCGGCAGATTATCCACGCAGTAATAGCCCAGATCCTCCAGCGTGGCGGCTGCGCGGCTCTTGCCCGCGCCCGACATGCCGGACACGATCAGAAAATACATAGTCCCATCCCCCTGTTCGCCATTGTCCTTTTTATCGGATGATGCGCACCTCGCACTCCAGCTCCACGCCGAACTGCTCGCGCACGCGCTGCTGCACCAATTCGATCAGACGCAGCATATCCTCGCAGGTAGCGCCGCCGCGGTTGATCAAAAAGCCCGCATGCTTTTCCGACACCTGCGCGCCGCCGACAAACGTGCCCTTAAGCCCCGCCTGCTCGATCAGCTGGCCGGCGAAATGCCCCTCCGGCCGCTTGAAGGTAGAGCCCGCAGACGGGAAATTGAGCGGCTGCTTATCGCGCCGCCGCTGCGCCAGATCGTTCATGCGGTTGAGGATCTCCGCCGGATCGCCCGGCTGCAGGCGCAGCCATGTGCGGACGACCGTCCAGTCCGGATGGTCGCGGAACACGCTGCGGCGGTAACCGAAGCCGTGCTCCCCGCCGGTCAGGGTATGCAGCGCGCCTTCGCCGTCCAGATATTCGGTCTTTTCCACAATGCCGGCCATCTGACCGTCGTATGCGCCGGCGTTCATAAACACCGCGCCGCCCACGCTGCCCGGAATACCGCCGGCGAATTCCGCGCCGGTCAGTCCGGCGCGCTGTGCGCGCCGCGCCACACGGCCGAGCAGCGCGCCCGCCTCGGCCATCATGCCGCCGTCCTCGCCCACGCGGACCTCGTCCAGCTCGGTCGTGCAAACCACCGCACCGCGCACGCCCGCATCCGACACCAGCATGTTGGAGCCGTTGCCCAGCAGCAGGGGCGTCACGCCGCACTGCCGCAGCGCACGGAGCGCCGCGGTCAGCTCGTCCGCCGTTTTGGGCTGCACGAACAGATCGGCCGGCCCGCCGATAGCAAACGTCGTGTGACGGCTCATCGGCTCTTTTTCCAAAATATCGATTGCAGGCGCAGCCTCGCGCAGCGCCGCCATACATGCTTTGATCTGATCCATATTCCCCTCCGATATTGTTCGAGAGTTGTTTTCGATCCTCCGTCCGCTGTAAGCGTTACAGCAGAACAAACCAATTCTATTTTATATTATAGCAAAACCGCGCGCAAAGTGCAAACAAAAGGCGTCCGGAAACGGACGCCCATTTGTGTTTTCCTGATTGTCAGCGCAGCCAGACCTCTTCGTGTTCGCCGCGGCGAGGCCGCCCCAGCAGCATCTGGATGCCCTTGGTCGCCGGCACGCCGTTGTAGAGCACCTCGTACATCGCCTCGGTGATCGGCATGGACACGCCCTGCTGCTTGGCGAGATGATAGCCCGCCTCGGTCGCGTAGTAGCCTTCGACCGTCGCGCCGACCTCCTGCATGGCCTGCTGGGCGGTCATGCCCTTGCCGATCAGGATGCCTGCCCTGCGGTTGCGCGAGTGCATCGAACAGCAGGTGACGATCAGGTCGCCGACGCCGGACAGGCCCGCAAAGGTCTCCTGACGGGCGCCCAGTTTGACGCCCAGACGGGCGATCTCGGTCAGGCCGCGGGTCATAAACGCCGCCTTGGAGTTGTCGCCCAGCCCCAAGCCGTCCGCGATGCCCGCGCCCAGCGCGATGATATTTTTGAACGCGCCGCCCAGCTCGCAGCCGATGATGTCGGACGAGGTGTATACGCGGAAGCATTTGTCGTTCATAAACGCCTCCTGCGTCAGCTCAGCCGCCTCGCGGCTGTCAGATGCCGCGACGATCGCGGTCGGCACGCCGCGCGCGACCTCCTCCGCGTGGGTCGGTCCGGTCAGCGCGACGACCGGGTTTTTGCCGCCCATCGCGCGGGTGATGGTCTCGGAAAAGCGGCAGTAGCCGTGCTTGGAGTCCAGGCCCTTGCCCACGTTGACGATCACCGTGCCCGCGGGCACGATCGACGCGAGCTGCTCCGCCGTCGACGCGACAGCGAACGACGGCACCGCCATCACGACCAGGTCCGCATCCGCCGCGCCCGACATGTCGGTCGTGATGCCGATCCCCTCCGGGATCTTCACGCCCGGAAGCAGCTTCTCATTGGCGCGCTCCCGCAGGAGCAGGTCGCACTCCTCCTGCAGATAGGTCCAGGAACAGACCTCGTGTCCGTTCTGATGCAGCAGCATGGCCAGCGCAATGCCCCAGCCGCCGGTGCCAAGCATAAAGACTTTCATTTTTTCTCCTCCTCGCCGGAAGCGGACTGCTCGATCGTTTTTTTGCTCTTGAATGAAAATTTATTCTCATTCTTCTGCAGAATACGCACAATATTGGAGCGGTGCATGAAGATGACCGCCGCCGCCATGCCGAACGCCATGCCCGTCAGCACGGGGTCCCGATAAAACGCGAACGTGGTGATCGGGAAGCTGATCGCACCCAAAATCGAGCCGAGCGAGATCCAGCGCGTCGCAATGACCGCGATCAGGAACAGCGCCAGCGCGATCAGGAAAACGCGCCAGTCGAACAGCGCCAGCATGACCGCGCCGACCAGCACGCCCTTGCCGCCGCGAAAGCCGAAATACAGCGGGAACATATGCCCCAGAATGACAAAGATGCCCGCGACCAGCTTGCCGACCGGCCCTGCCAGCAGCATGCCAATCGAGACGGCGACCGCGCCCTTGGCGATGTCGCCCAGCAGCACGAACAGCGTCTTACCCGCGCCCATCGTGCGGTAAGCGTTGGTCAGGCCGGCGTTGCCGCTGCCGTAATCCCGGATATCCTTGCCGAGCGTCGCCTTGCTGACGATGATCGCAAAGCTCAGCGAGCCCAGCAGATAAGCGCAGACCGCAATGATCACAAAATGCGTAATGGTCATGATTACGTCCCCCTACGTTGGTTTTTGTCCGCCTCCTGCGGGGTAATTGTCACTTTTTGTCGCCGCGTTCGCGGATCACCATGCGCACCGGCGTGCCCGTCAGCCCGAACACCTCGCGGATCTGGTTTTCCAGATACCGCTGATAGGAGAAGTGGAACAGGCGCGCGTCGTTGCAGAAGCATACAAAGGTCGGCGGGCAGGTGGACGCCTGCGTCATATAGAAGATGCGCAGACGGCGGCCCTTGTCGGTCGGCGGCTGCACGCGCGCAGTCGCCTCTGCCAGGATGGAGTTGAGCCGTCCGGTCGGGATGCGCATGTGGTTCTGCTCATACACTTCCTTGATCAGGCCGAACAGCTTGTCCACGCGCTG